>NZ_JBSGDD010000103.1:0-23458 GCF_053602195.1 Kitasatospora sp. NPDC004531
TCCAGGATCTGCAGCAGCGAGTTGAAGATGTCCGGGTGGGCCTTCTCGACCTCGTCGAACAGCACCACCGAGAACGGCGGCGGGCGGTGCCGGTCAGGCGGTGGCGTTGTCCGGCTGGAGCGGCGCCGGGCGGCGGCGGGTGCGGTGGAGGGTGAGGCCGCCGGCGACGAGGAGGGTCGTGGCGGCGAGGGCGGCGACGGCGGTGGCGAGGGTGCCGGTGGCCCTGGCGACGGCGATCAGGGCGAGCGGGCAGACGAATTCGCCGAGGAAGAAGGCGGCGTTCCACAGGCCGGTGCCGCGGCCGCGGTCGGCGTTGTCGAGGAGGGCCAGGGTGCGGGTGATCAGGGTGGGCAGCAGGAGGCCGCCGGCGTAGCAGTTGACGACGGCGCCGATCACCAGGACGGGGGCGTTGGGCGCGAGGGCGACGATGCCGAAGCCGACGGCGCAGCCGGTGAGGACGGCGGGCAGCAGGCGTTCGGCGTGGGCGGTGACGCGGGTGAAGGTGATCGCGCCCGCGACGGTCGCGGCGCTGGCGATCGCCGTGGACAGGCCGATCGCGGCGGGTGCGGTGACGCCGAGGTCGTCGAGGAGGTACGAGGTCTCGACGGGCATGGTGTAGAAGACCACCGCGCCGAAGAAGGTGAGCGCGCAGGGCGCGAGCAGCCGACGCAGCAGCGGGCCGCCGGTGGCGGGGGAGGCGGTGGCGGAGGGTTGCGGCCGGTGCGCGGGCCGCAGCAGCGTCGCCATCAGCGGGGCGAGCAGCAGTCCGACGGCGTACGCCCAGAACGGCGCGCGCCAGCCCGCCGAGCCGGCCGCGCCGCCGAGGGCGAAGAAGGCGGTGGCGGAGACGGCGGCGCACATGGCCTGCAAGGCGAGGTAGCGCTCGCGTCGGCGGCCCGTCCAGTAGTCGCCGATCAGGGTGGTGCAGCAGGTCATGATCGCGGACTCGGCGATGCCGACCAGGACCCGGCTGGCGACGATCGCGCCCAGCGAGTCGAGCCAGAGCGGCGCGGTGCCGACGATCGCGTACAGCACGGTGGCGGCGACCAGCAGGCGGTGCCGGCCGAGCCGGTCGACCAGCAGGCCGGCGAACGGCGCCATCAGGCCGAGGGACAGCGCGGGGACGGTGAGCGCCATCGGGGCCAGAACGTCCGCGCCCGGGGTGCCGCCGAAGTGGTCCTGGAGCGCGGGCAGGACGGGGGCGATCAGCACGGCGCCGAGGATGGGCAGGCAGCTGCCCGCCATCAGCAGCGCGGCGGTCAGTCGCGGCCGGGCGGGCGCGGGGGCCTGCGGCGAGGTCGCGGCGGGGGCCGCGGTGGCGGGGGCGGGCATGTGGCTCCGTTCGAGGGGGCGTGCCCGAGCGCACGGCGCGGCCGTCCGCGCCGCCCGGCCCGTGGGGTGGGACGTCGGCGCGGTGCACCGTGTCGACGGGCCGGGACGGCAGTCATCCTGGACGGGCCGGGCGTCCGCCGGCCATGCCCGCAAGGGTCGAATGTACGAATACCTGTCAATGTTCCGGTGAATGACGATCCGTCGGGATCGCGGCCCGGTGGCCCGTCGCCAGGGGCGGTTCCCGCAGGTCAGGCGTGGCGGGCGCGCCGGTAGCCTGGTCGGGTGGAAGCGATTTTGGTCAGTGCGTGTCTGCGCGGGGTGCCGTGCCGGTTCGACGGGCGGGACAAGGCGTCGCCCGCGCTCGCGGAGCTGCTGGACGGGCGCCGGGCGGTGCCGTTCTGCCCGGAGGTGGCGGGCGGGCTGGCCACCCCGCGGCGGCCGGCCGAGCTGGTCGGCGGCGACGGCCACGACGTGCTGGACGGCGCCGCGCGGGTGGTGGACGACGGCGGGCGCGACGTGACGGCCGAGTTCGTGGCGGGCGCCGAGCGGGCGCTGGTGGCGGCGCAGCGGGCGGGGTGCACGGCGGCGGTGCTGATGCCGCGCAGCCCCTCGTGCGGCCGGGGCGCGGTGTACGACGGCACGTTCGCGGGTGCGCTGGTGCCGGGCGACGGCGTGACGGCGGCGCTGCTGGAGCGCAACGGCATCACCGTCCGTCCGGCGCCCGGGGTCTGACGGCCGGTCACCGGCCTGGTCGCTCTGCCGTCGGCGAA
Organism: Kitasatospora sp. NPDC004531; assembly: GCF_053602195.1. Classification (NCBI taxonomy): domain Bacteria; kingdom Bacillati; phylum Actinomycetota; class Actinomycetes; order Kitasatosporales; family Streptomycetaceae; genus Kitasatospora; species Kitasatospora sp. NPDC004531. Next base: position 2,103 of record NZ_JBSGDD010000103.1, read on the forward strand.
TCTGCGGCGGGCAGAGAACGCTCCTGCGGGGGCCGTCCGAGGTGAACAGTGGAGTGGACGGCGCACTCCGGCACCGAGGAGGAGACCCCCCGATGGCAAGCATGTTCCACCCCCGCGCGGAGGACGGCGACACGCCGCCCAGCCGCTTCGACGACCACCTCGCGGCGCAGCTGCTCGCGCAGCGGATCGTGCTGCTCGGCACCCAGGTCGACGAGGTGTCGGCGAACCGGGTGTGCGCGCAGCTGCTGCTGCTCTCCGCGGAGGACCCGCGCACCGACATCAGCCTGTACATCAACAGCCCGGGCGGGTCGGTGATGGCGGGCCTGGCGATCTACGACACCATGCGGCTGATCCCGAACGACGTCTCGACGCTGGCGATGGGATTCGCCGCCAGCATGGGCCAGTTCCTGCTGACGGTGGGCGCCGCCGGCAAGCGGTTCGCGCTGCCGAACGCGCGGATCATGATGCACCAGCCGTCGGCGGGCATCGGCGGCACCGCCTCGGACATCGAGATCCAGGCGGCGAACCTGGAGTACACCAAGAAGGCGATCGAGCGGATCACCGCCGCGCACACCGGCCAGAGCGAGGAGACCATCGCCCGGGACGGCGACCGGGACCGCTGGTTCACGGCCGAACAGGCCCGCCAGTACGGGATGGTGGACCAGGTGGTGGAGTCGCTGGCGGACATCCGTCCGGCCGCGAACCGTCGACGGATGGGGCTGTGACCATGGGCTCGTACACGGTTCCCTACGTCATCGAGAAGACCGCCCAGGGCGAGCGCTCCTACGACGTGTTCAGCCGGCTGCTGAACGAGCGGATCATCTTCCTCGGCACCGACATCGACGACGGCGTCGCCAACGTGGTGATCGCGCAGCTGCTGCACCTGGAGTCGTCCAGCCCGGGGGAGGAGATCGCGATCTACCTCAACTCGCCCGGCGGATCGTTCACTTCGCTGATGGCGATCTACGACACGATGACCTTCGTGCAGTCGCCGATCTCGACGTTCTGCGTCGGGCAGGCGGCGTCCACGGCGGCCGTGCTGCTGGCGGGCGGCGACCCGGGGCGGCGGTTCGTGCTCCGGCACTCGCGGGTGCTGCTCGGCCAGCCGGCCAGCGGCGGGCGGCAGGGGACGGTCTCCGACCTGAGCCTGGCGGCCAAGGAGATGGTGCGGATCCGCGCCCAGGTCGAGGAGGTGCTGTCCCGGCACACCCACCACGACCCGGCGACGCTGCGCGCGGACATGGACCGGGAGAAGGTGTTCACCGCCGAGGAGGCCGTGGCCTACGGGCTGGCCGACGAGGTGCTGAGCCGGCGCCTGGTGCTGGGCTGAGCGACGCCGCGGCGGCCGGCGCCCGCGGGTACCGGCCGCCGCGGCGCCGGGTCAGGCCGCCAGGCAGAGCCCGTTGGTGGGCGTGGCGGCGGCCCGGCCGGGGGCGCGGTGGCCGGCGCGGCGGTGGCCGACCAGGTCCTGCTGGGCGAGCGAGAGCAGGTCGCCGAGGCCGAGGCCGAGGGCCTGGGCGGCGGCCGCGAGCACCTCCGAGGAGGCCTCCTTGCGTCCGCGTTCCAGCTCCGACAGGTACGGCACCGAGATCCGGGCCTCCTCCGAGACGTCCTTCAACGTCCGCTGCTGGGCGAGGCGTTCGCGGCGCAGCACGCCGCCGACCAGGTCGCGCCAGAGGGGTTCCTTCGGCGCGGGCGGCTGCTGCCGGGCCGGCGGGCGCAGCGGGATGACGCGGGCTTCGTTCTCGCCTTGAGTGCTCACCGGTCCAGCCTAGGCATCCTGGCCGCCGGGGGAACAGTGCGGCGTTCTGCTGTGCGTGAAGTCCCCTCGCCGGACGGGCACATGGCGGGGGATCAGCAGCCCGGCGGCGAAATCGGGTTGGCTGTTCGGGGCCGAGGGCAGTGTAGTGGGCGTTGCCCGCAGGTCGGCCTGCGGCGCGGACGGGGCCGAGGTGCCGCGTCCGCCCGACGCACGGATGGAAAGGGGGCGGAGCGGCCCGGCTCCGGTGGAGCGGCGGGCGGCTCCCACAGCCCATGGTTGATCTCTACGAGCCCGTCCACCCCTACGACAGCGGCTACTTGGACACCGGGGACGGCAACCGGATCTACTACGAGCAGCTCGGCAACCCCGACGGCAAGCCCGCGCTGTACCTGCACGGCGGCCCGGGGGCGGGGTTCCCGAAGCGGCCGACCCGGGCCTGGGACCCGGAGTGCTACCGGCTGATCCGCTTCGACCAGCGCAACTGCGGGCTCAGCACCCCGCACGGCAGCGACCCGGCGGCGGACATGGCGCTGAACACCACCCGGCACCTGATCGAGGACATCGAGCGGCTGCGCGAACACCTGGGCGTGGAACGGTGGTTGCTGAACGGCGCGTCCTGGGGCTCGACGCTGCTGCTGGCCTACGCCGAGGAGTACCCGGAGCGGGTCACCGAGATCATCATCCAGGCGGTGACCACCACGCGCCGCGCCGAGACCGACTGGCTGTACCGGGGCGTCGGCGGGTTCCGGCCCGAGGCGTGGGACCGGTTCCGCGACGGCGCGCCGGAGGGCGAGCGGGACGGCGACGTCTACGCGCTGCTGGCCGCGTACGCGCGGCTGATGGAGCACCCGGACCGGGCGGTGCGGGAGCAGGCCGCGAACGACTGGCTGGCGTGGGAGGACGCCGTCATCGAGGGCGAGCCGAACGGCATCCCCGGGATGTACAGCGACCGGGAGATGGACGACCGGATCGCGTTCGTGCGGATCTGCTCGCACTTCTTCAGCAACGGCGCCTGGCTGGAGGAAGACCAACTGCTGCGCGGAGCCCACAAGTTGGCGGGCATCCCGGGCGTGCTGGTGCACGGCCGGTTCGACATGGGCTGCCCGGCGCAGACCGCGTGGGAGCTGGGCAAGGCGTGGCCGGACGCGAAGGTGCACATCTTCGACGACTCCGGGCACGTGGGGAGCCAGGACATGGTGGCGACCGTCCGGCAGGCCCTGGAGGACTTCAAGCACCGCCGGTAGCGGCGCACGCCGACGCCCCGTCGCATCGAGCGGTGCGACGGGGCGTTCGCTTCCGGGCTGCTACTTCTGCCAGCCGACCGAGGTGATCACGGTGTCGGCGAGGCTGCCGGCGCCGAAGTTGGCCAGGCCCTTGCGGACCGCGACGATGCTGGGGCGCTGGTAGAGCTCGACGGTGTGGCCGAGTTCCCAGATCTTCGCGTCGGCCTGGTTGTACAGCTCGGCGGCCTCCTTCGGGTCGAGGGTGGCGGCGGCCTTGCGCAGCAGGCCGTCGATCTCGGGGGTGCTCAGCTTCGAGTAGTTGCCGAACACGTTGTCGCCCTGCGGGGCGCGGAAGATCGGCACCGTGCGGGAGAGCGGGAAGGAGCCGGTGTTGCGCCAGCTGGCCAGGTCGAACTTGCCCAGGTTGATGTACTTGGCGAAGTACTCCTTGCTGGAGACCTTGTCGATGGTGACCTTCACGCCGACCTGCTGGAGCATGTTCTGGGCGGCCGAGGCCAGGTCCACCTGGGCCTGGTTGGAGCCGTCGCTGAGCACGTAGTGCAGCTCCAGCTGCTGGCCGTCCTTGCTGCGGGTGCCGCCGGAGTCCTTCCAACCCGCCTCGTCCAGCCACTTCTTGGCGGTCTCGGGGTCGTACTTCACCCAGTCGCCGGCGTTGGCCTTGTAGCCGCTCTGGTTGGTCATGAACAGGTGGTTGTCGAGCGGCTTGAACTCCACCGGGACGCCCTTGTTGGCGATCTTGATCAGCGAGGCGCGGTCCAGCGCCTTGCCGAGCGCCTGCCGGACCTTCTGCTCGGCGAGCGGGCCGTTGCCGCCGAAGGAGATGTGCACCTCGTCCCAGGGGGTGCCGGTGCGGATCGTCGAGTCCTTGGCGTCCTTGAGCTGGCCGTAGGAGGCGGCGGCGCCGGCGGAGGCGAAGTCGATCTCGTTGTTCAGGTAGGACTGGGTGATCGCCGACGCGTCCAGCACCCGGTAGGTGATCCGGTCCAGCTTCGGCTTCGGGCCCCACCACTGCGGGTTGGGCGTCAGGGTGACGGTCTGCGCGGTCTTGTCGGCGTTGGCGACGACGAACGGGCCGCCGTAGACCGGGACCTTCTCGACCCAGCCCTCGTTGAACGCCTTCGGGTCGGCGATTCCGGAGGCCGGCAGCAGCGGGCTGAACAGGCTCTGCCAGTCGGCGTACGGATCGGCGAAGGTCACCTTGACCTCGCTGGCGTCGGCGCCCTGCTCGACGTTCGAGATCTGCTCGTAGCCCGAGGAGTCGGCCAGGTTGTAGGCCTGGTCCTTGCCGTTGGAGGCCTTCCACACGGCCTGGAAGTCGCGGTAGCCGATCGGCGTGCCGTCGGACCAGACCGCCTTCGGGTTGAGCTTGTACGTCACCACCTGCGGCGAGGTGGACGTCACCTGCGCGGAGACCAGGTACTCCGGGACGGGGTGGTAAACGCCCTGCGCGTCCGAGCGGAAGAGCTTGGCCTCCACGTAGCCCATGATCTCCACGGCGTCGCCGTAGGTGCCGTCCACCTGGTACGGGTTCCACTGGGTGATCCACTGCTGGAGCGGCAGGCGCAGCTCGCCGCCGTCCTTGATGTTCTCCAGCGGCTGCGCGTTGCTGTCCTCGGCGTCCACGGTCGGGACCACGGTCTTGGCGACGCCGTCCGCCGAGCCGCCCTGGCTGCTGCAGGCGGTCGCGGCCAGGAGCGCGGCGAGGGCCGCCGCGGCGGCGCGGCCGATACGGCGGGTGGCGGGCGAAGTGTCCATCGGCGGGAGTCCTCGGGTTTCGAAGAGTCGGCGGTCGTCAGGTGTGGCGACGCTTGATCGTGGGCAGCCAATTCGGTGCCGGCGGGCCGAACGTAACAGGCCATCGGGCGCTGCGAGAAGGGTGATGCGCGGAACTGATCGAAACGAAACGGCGCGAAACACGGCCGCAATACCCCGTTCGTGCCCGTCTGATCTGCTGTGACCAGCGGGTTCACCCGAACGGTTGAATCCGAGGCACGACCGACCCTGGACGGGCCGCTTGCACGTGGCGTACAACTGCTGCGCAAAAGTGCGTCAAAGTCCGTACTACCGAAGGCAAATGACCATGCTCAGCAGGTGTGCGAACCATGCCGGAGGCGCGCCGTGACGGGATACCTGGCCCGGCGGCTCGGCTACTACGTCGTGCTGCTGACCGCTGCGGTGTTCCTCGCCTACGCGCTCACCAGCACCGCACTCGGCCCGCGCGCCTACTTCGAGGCCAAGCAGCCGCGCCCGTCCGCCGCCGCCGTCGACCGGCAGCTGACCGCCCTCAACCTCAACGACCACACCCCCGTGGTCGAACGCTTCGCCACCTGGGCGGACGGCGTCCTGCTGCACGCCGACCTCGGCCGCACCATCCACGACACCTCCGTCAACGAGGAGTTCGGCCGCCGGATCTGGGTCTCGCTGCGCCTGCTGCTGGTCGGCAGCGTCCTCGGCATGCTGCTCGGCGTCGCCGCCGGCGCGTGGAGCGCGGTACGCCAGTACCGCTTCTCCGACCGGGCGTTGACGGTGCTGTCGTTCGTCCTGCTGTCCACGCCGGTGTTCCTGCTCGCCCTGCTGCTCAAGAACGGCGCGATCGCCGCGAAGAACGCCGCCGGCCACGACGTCATCCCCTTCACCGGCTACGAGACCCCCAACCTCGCCGGCGGCCTCGGCACCCACCTCGCCGACTGGGGCCTGCACCTGCTGCTCCCCACCCTCTCCCTCGCCCTCGGCGGCCTCGCCACCTACAGCCGCTACCAGCGCTCCACCATGCTCGACGTCCTCGGCGCGGACTACCTGCGCACCGCCCAGGCCAAGGGCCTCACCCGCACCCGCGCCCTGATCAAGCACGGCCTGCGCACCGCGATCATCCCGATGACCACGATGTTCGCCTACGCCTTCCTCGGCCTGTTCACCGGCGCCGCCTTCACCGAAACCATCTTCGGCTGGCACGGCATGGGCGAATGGTTCATCCAGGCCGTCAACGAACAGGACGTCAACTCCGTCGTCGCCGTCAACCTCTTCGCCGCCGTCCTCGTCCTCGCCGCGGGCTTCCTCGCCGACGCCCTCCACGCCGCCCTCGACCCCAGAGTGAGAACCGCATGAGCACCCCGTGGACACGAGACGGCGGACGGGCGCACAACCAGGGGCGCGGGGAACTGCGCGAATCGGAAGGTATCCGCCGGCAAGATCGCGCGACCCAACAATGCCTTGCACGTGTCAGCGCCGCGCAGCGGCAGGGTGCTCGCCCGCAGGCATGCGAGACCGCACGAGCACGAAACCACGAGCGCGAAGCGGTTCGCGAGAGCGGGTGGGCGCAAATCCAGGGGCGCTGGGGGCACCCCCAGCGAAGCGAGGGGGCGGAACTGCGCGAAACGGAAGGCATCCGCCGGCAAGATCGCGCGACCCGACAATGCCTTGCACGTGTCAGCGCCGCGCAGCGGTTGCGGCCCGCCCGCACCCCCCGGAGGGCCGGATGAGCGCCGAAGCACTGGAGCAGACCGCCCAGCCCGCCCCGCCGCCGGCCGCGCCCGCAGGGCGCTTGCGGTTGGCGGCGGGCCGCCTCGCCGCGTCCCGCGGAGCGCTCCTCGGCCTGGTCGTCCTGGCCCTGCTCTTCCTCCTCGCCTTCCTCGGCCCGTACGCCACCCCCTGGGACTACGCCACCCCCGACTACACCGCGCTGCGCCAACCCCCGTCCGGCCAGCACTGGTTCGGAACGAACGGCCTCGGCCAGGACGTGTTCGCGCAGACCGTCCGCGGCCTGCAGAAGTCGCTGGTGATCGGCCTGCTGGTGGCCGTCCTGTCCACCGGCCTGGCGTCCCTGGTCGGGGCGAGCGCCGGCTACTTCGGCGGTTGGACGGACCGGCTGCTGACGTTCCTGGTCGACCTGATGCTGATCTTCCCGGCGTTCCTGGTGATCGCCGTGATCTCGCCGCGCCTGCGCGGCAGCGGCTGGGTCGCGTTCGTGGTGCTGCTGGCGGTGTTCAACTGGATGGTCACCGCCCGGGTGATCCGTTCGATGACCCGTTCCCTGCGCGAGCGCGAATTCGTGGTCGCCGCACGGTTCATGGGCGTCGGCCCGTTCCGGATCATCTGGCGGCACATCCTGCCGAACGTCTCCTCGTTCCTGATCATCGACGCCACCATCACCGTCGGCGGCGCCGTGATGAGCGAGGCCGCGCTGTCGTACTTCGGGTTCGGCGTCCGCCCGCCCGACGTCTCGCTCGGCACCCTGCTGGCGGCCGGTGCGGGCGACGCGCCGGTCTTCCCCTGGCTGTTCTACTTCGCGGCCGGCCTGCTGGTGCTGTTCGTGCTCGCCGTCAACCTGGTCGGCGACGGCCTGCGCGACGCCCTCGACCCCACGGCCGCCGGAAGCCGTCGCCGCAGCCGTCGCGGCGCCAAGAAGAACGCCAACCCCTCCCGCCGGAGCACCAGTTGACCAGCCCCCTGCTCGCCGTCCGCAACCTCACCGTCGACTTCGGGGACCACCCGGCGGTCCGCGGCGTCGACCTCGACCTGCGCCGGGGGGAGACCCTCGGGCTGGTGGGGGAGTCCGGTTCCGGCAAGTCCGTCACCGCGCTGGCGGTGCTCGGCCTGCTGCCCGCCGCCGCCCGGATCGGCGGCTCGGTCCGGCTGGAGGACCGGGAGCTGGTCGGCCTGCCCGCCAAGCAGTTGGCGGACGTCCGCGGGCGGCGGATCGCCATGGTGTTCCAGGACCCGCTGTCGGCGTTCACGCCGGTGTACCGGATCGGCGACCAGATCGCCGAGGCGGTCCGCGTCCACCAGGACGTCGGCCGGGCCGCCGCCCGCAGACGCGCCGCCGACCTGCTCGACCTGGTCGGCATCCCCGACCCGGACCGCGCCCTGGACGCGTTCCCGCACGAGTTCTCCGGCGGCATGCGGCAGCGCGCGATGATCGCCATGGCGGTGGCCAACGACCCGGACATCCTGCTCGCCGACGAGCCCACCACCGCGCTCGACGTCACCATCCAGGCGCAGGTCCTCGACGTGCTGCGCACCGCGCAGCGGGAGACCGGCGCCGCGCTGGTCCTGGTCAGCCACGACCTCGGGGTGATCGCGGGCAGCGCCGACCGGGTCGCCGTGATGTACGCCGGGCGGATCGTCGAGACCGCGCCCGTGGACGAGCTGTTCACCGCCCCCCGGCACCCGTACACGCTCGGCCTGATCGGCGCCGTCCCCCGCCTCGACGGCCGCGGCGGGCCGCTGGTGCCGATCCCCGGACGGCCGCCCGCCGCCGGTGAACTCCGCGGCCCGGGCTGCCCGTTCGCCGACCGCTGCCCGCTGGTCGAGGACCGCTGCCGCACCGCCGAGCCGCTACTCGCGGGCGACGGCGACAGCGAAGGCGACGGCGCGCACCTCGCCGCGTGCGTGCGCGCCGACCACCTGGCCGCCACCCGGCCCGCGCCCGCCGAGGTCTACCCCGTCCCCGAGGTGCCCGCCGCCGACGCCGCGCCGCGCGAGGAACGCGAACCCGTCCTCGCCGTCACCGGACTCACCCGCAGCTTCCCCCGCTACCGCGGCTCGCTGCTGCGGCGGCGGACCGGCGAGACCTTCGCGGTGGACGGCGTCGACCTGGACATCCGGCGCGGCGAGACGCTGGGCCTGGTCGGCGAGTCCGGCTCCGGGAAGTCCACCACGCTGTACGAGATCCTCAAGCTGGCCGCCCCGCAGGGCGGACGCATCGAACTGCTCGGGCAGGACACCGCCGCCCTCGACCGGGCCGCCGCGCACCGGCTGCGCTCCCGCGTCCAGATCGTCTTCCAGGACCCGGCGGCCTCGCTCGACCCCCGGATGCCGGTCGGCGACGTGATCGCCGAACCGCTGCTCGCCCAGCGCACCCCGGCCGGCGAGGCCCGCCGCCGGATCCCCGAGCTGCTGCGCCAGGTCGGCCTGGACCCGGCGCACGCCGACCGCTACCCGCACGAGTTCTCCGGCGGCCAGCGCCAGCGGATCTCCATCGCCCGCGCCCTCGCCGTCCGCCCCGACCTGCTGGTGCTCGACGAGCCGGTCTCCGCGCTGGACGTCTCGGTGCAGGCCGGCGTGCTCAACCTGCTCCAGCAGCTCAAGGCCGAACTCGGCCTGGCCTACCTGTTCGTCTCCCACGACCTGTCCGTGGTACGGTACTTGGCCGACCGGGTGGCCGTCATGTACCTCGGCCGCACGGTGGAGACCGGCACCGTGGAACGGGTCTTCGCCGCGCCCCGGCACCCCTACACCCGTGCCCTGCTGGCCGCCGTCCCGCTGCCCGACCCGGCCGCCGAACGCGCCCGCCCCCGCCTGCTGCTGGCCGGCGACCCGCCGTCCCCGGCCGAACGCCACCTCGGCTGCCCCTTCCGCAGCCGCTGCCAGGTCCACGCCGCCCTCACCCCCGAACTGCGCACCCGCTGCGCCACCGACCGGCCCGCCGCCGCACCCGCCGCCCCCGGCACCGACCACACCGCCGCCTGCCACTTCCCGGACGGCCCGTGAGCTTCCCGTCCGGCGGACCGGAATGGCCGGTGCGACACGTGGGGTAGGAGAGGCCCATGGACATCACTCAACTGCGGGCCCGGACGCCCGGCTGCGCCGAGAGCGCGTTCTTCGACAGCGCGGGTTCGGCGCTGCACAGCGAGAGCGTCACCCGTACTGTCATCGACCATCTGCTGCTGGAGTCGCGCATCGGCGGGTACGCCGCCGAGGACCGGGTGAGCGAGCGGCTGCAGGGGGTGTACGCCTCGGTGGCGCGGCTGCTGGGGGCCGCGCCGGAGGAGATCGCGCTGGTGGACAGCGCCACCCGGGCGTGGGACATGGCGTTCTACTCGATCCCGTTCCGCCCCGGCGACCGCATCCTGACCTCGCGCAGCGAATACCCGTCCAACGGCGTGGCCTTCCTGCAGGCCAAGCAGCGCCACGGGGTGTCGGTCGAGCCGATCCCCGACGACGAGCACGGGCAGGTCGACCTGGAGGCGCTCGCCGCGATGCTCGGGCAGGGCGGCGTCCGGCTGGTCGCCGTCAACCACATGCCGACGTCCAACGGCCTGGTGCAGCCCGCCGCCGAGATCGGCGCGCTGGCCCGCCGGGCGGGCGCGCTCTACCTGCTGGACGCCTGCCAGTCGGTCGGCCAACTCCCGCTGGACGTACGGCAGATCGGCTGCCACCTGCTGTCCGCCGCGGGCCGCAAGTTCCTCCGCGGCCCGCGCGGCACCGGATTCCTGTACGTCGACCAGGAGTTGGTGACGCAGCTCGACCCGCCGCAGCTCGACCTGCACTCCGCCACCTGGACCGGCCCCGACAGCTTCGAGATCCGGCCCGACGCCCGCCGCTTCGAGACCTGGGAGCGCGGCTACGCCGCCCTGCTCGGCCTCGGCACGGCCGTCGACGAGGCCCTGGAGCTCGGCCTCGAACCGATCCGCGCGCGGGTCGACGCGCTGGCCGGCCGCCTGCGCGCCGGGCTGTCCGAGCTCGACGGCGTGCGCGTCCACGACCGCGGGCAGGTCCGCAGCGGCCTCGTCACCTTCACCAAGGACGGCCGCGACACCCAGGGGCTGGTGGACGGGCTGCGGGCCGCCGGGGTGACGACCATCATGTCGCGGCCGTCCGCCGCCAAGTTCGACACCCGCCCGGAGAAGCCGTCCGAGGTGGTCCGGGCCTCCGTGCACTACTACAACACCGACCAGGAGATCGGCCAACTGCTGGACGCCGTCGCGAAGTTGTAGCGCCGATGCGCTCAGCCCGCCCCGGCCGCCGTCGCGCGCCGGGGCGGGTGGGCTGGGCGGGTCAGCTGGTGGGCTTCAGCTCGGCCATCTCGGACCAGCCGTTCTGGGGCACCTTGACGTTGACGATCTGCGGGGTGGTGGCGACCGCGCCGGCCATCTTCACCATGGCGTCCTTGAAGTGCGCCGAGTTGACGTGCCGCGAACCGGCCTCGTCGTCGGCGAAGGCCTCCAGCAGCACGAACTGGTTCGGGTCCTCGACGCTGCGCGACCACTCGAAGAACAGGTTGCCGGGCTCGTTGCGGGTGGCGGCCGTGAAGTCGGCGACCAGGTCCAGCCACTGCTCGGCGAGCTCGGGGCGGACGGTGAACTTCACCGTGATGAAGATCATGGAAATCTCCTCGGGTCGTCCGGGGACGGGCCCCGGAAAATCGTTCGTGTGAACTCCAACGATCCCCCACCTGCGCTGTCACGCGCGCACCGGGGTCAACCCCAGGGTGGACGTGCGGCCCCCGCACGGGTGTCTACGCTGCCGGATGTGCAGATGGGCGGGAGACGTCGGCGGGTCGATCCGCTGGTGGTCGACACACTGATGGCCGTGCTGCTGGCGACGGCCACCGTGGTCTATTCCTGGCAGGCGTACCGGGCGTGGTACCGGTTCGACGACTGGCGGCCGTTCGACGGCTGGGCGATCGGGCTGTGCCTGCTGGTGAGCCTGCCGCTGGCGCTGCGCCGCCGGCTGCCGTGGACGGCGCTGCTGGTCTCGTGCGGCGGGCTGCTGGTGTACGTGGCGGCCGGGTACCAGCCCTCGGTGAACCCGTGGGCACCGCTGCTGGCCTGCTACACGGTGATCGTGCGTCGCCCGGCGTGGCCGTCGGCGGGCGCGGCTGCGCTGGTGGCGGGCCTGTGGGCGGCGGTCGGGTTCGCGGCCGGGATGGGCGTGCTGGTGTCGCTGGCCCCGGCGGTGATCGGACCGGGCGTGGTGTGGGTGTTCGCCACCGGCATCCGCCGTCTGGGCGAGCGCAACGCCCAACTGGCCGAACTCACCGAGCGGTTGAGGAGGGAGCAGGAGCTGCGGGCTCGGCACGCGGTGGTCGAGGAGCGGGTGCGGATCGCCCGCGAGCTGCACGACGTGGTCGCCCACCACCTGTCGGCGCTGGCCGTGCAGGCGGGCCTCGCGGGCTACGTGTTCGACTCCGACCCGCCCGCCGCCCGGACCGCCCTGGCGTCGATCGGCGGGACCGCCCGGGAGGCGCTGGAGGAGATGCGCGGCCTGCTCCGGGTGCTGCGGGTCGCCCCCGACCCGGCCGCCGAGGACGACGGCCCCTACCTGCCCACCCCCGGCCTGGACCGCCTCGACGACCTGGTCGAACGCGCCCGCGCGGCCGGCCTGGACGTGCGCGTCGCCGTCACCGGCCGCCCCCGCCCGCTGGCCCCCGGCGTGGACCTGTGCGCGTTCCGGGTCGTCCAGGAGGCGCTGACCAACGCGATCAAACACGCCGGCCCGCCGGCCCGCGTCACCGTCGCCCTCCGCTGGGCCGCCGACCGGCTGGACGCCGAGGTCTCCGACGACGGCGCAGGCGGCGGACCGTCCGCCCAACTGCCCGGCGGCGGGCTCGGTTTGATCGGAATGCGTGAGCGCGTCAAACTTTACGGCGGGTCGGTGGAAGCCGGCCCCCGGCCGAACGGGGGGTTCGCGGTGGCCTTTTCGCTCCCGGTCCCGGCGGCCGACGGGTAGGGACGGTACGGGGCCGTTCCGCCGGGGGACAGGGAGGCGGCGCGGTGACGACCGTTCTGATCGTGGACGACCAGGTGCTGATCCGGGCCGGGCTGGCCGCCCTGGTGCGGGCCGCGCCCGGACTGGAGGTGGCCGGCGAGGCCTCCAGCGGCGAGGAGGCCGTCGAACTCGCCGCCCGCCACCGCCCCGACGTGGTGCTGATGGACATCCGGCTGCCCGGCATCAGCGGCATCACCGCGCTGGAGCGAATCCTCGCCGCGGCCGTCGAACCCAAGCCGAAGGTCGTCATGCTGACGGTCTTCGACCTCGACCAGTACGTGTACGCGGCGCTCAGGGCCGGCGCCAGCGGCTTCCTGCTCAAGGACACGCCGCCCGAACGGCTGCTCACCGCCGTCGAGTTGATCGCCGACGGGGAGCTGCTGTTCGCGCCCAGCGTGACCCGCCGGCTGGTGGAGACCTTCGCCCGCCGGGCCGACCCGGACCGCCACCGCCCCACCGGCCTGGACGCCCTCACCGACCGGGAGACCCACGTGCTGCACCTGGTCGGCCAGGGCCTCACCAACGAGGAGGTCGCCGCCCGCCTGGTGGTCACCGTCGCCACCGTCAAGACCCACCTGAACCGGGTGATGTCCAAGCTCGCCCTGACCAGCCGGGCGCAGGCCGTGGTGGTCGCCTACGAGAGCGGCCTGGTGGTGCCGGGCGGCGGCGCCTGAGCGGTCAGCCGGTCGCGGCGAGCGACAGCTCCCACAGCCGGGCCGCGGCCTGCGGGTCGATGGCGTGCGGGTGGACGCCGCCGTCGTCCATCGGCGTCCCCGCGGCGACCGCGGCGGCCACCTCGCAGTCCTCCAGGTACAGGCCGCCGCGCCCGGCGAGCAGCGGCGAGGTGGCGGCCCACAGGCCGGTGGCGGCGCCCTGCGACGGCGACTTGAACCCGGCGCCGACCACGGTGCCCCGCTCGTCCACCCACCCCCGGTCGACCTGCTCCTGGAGCGTCATCTCGCGCTGCAGCCCGGTGATGATCCGCCCCGGGTGCAGCGCGAACGCCCGCACCCCGTCGGCCCGCCCGAGCACGTCCAGGTGCACCGCGAACAGCGCGTTGGCGGTCTTCGCCTGGCCGTACGCCAGCCACTTGTCGTAGCCCCGGGCGAAGTGCGGATCCTGCCAGCGGAAGGCGGTCAGCGCGTGCCCGGCCGAGCTGTTGACCACCACGCGGGCGCCGCCGTCGGCGGCCAGCAGCGGGTACAGCTCGCGGACCAGCGCGAAGTGCCCGAAGTGGTTGACCGCCAACTGGTACTCCCAGCCCGGCCCGACCCGCCGCTCCGGCGTCGCCATCACCCCGGCCACCGCCATCAACAGGTCGATCCCCGGCAGCAGTTCGGCGATCCGGCGGGCGCCGGCCCGCACACTGCCCAGGTCCGCCAGGTCCATCGCCACCACCTCGCACCCCGCCACCCCCGCCAGCGCGGCCCGCGCCGCCTCGGGCCGCCGGGCCGGCACCACCACCCGCGCCCCGGCGGCGGCCAGCGCGCGGACGGTCTCCAGCCCGAGACCCGAGTACCCGCCGGTCACCACCGCCCGGGCACCGGACAGGTCGTGGCCGGCCAGCACCTCCTGGGCGGAACTGGCGGCGGAGAAAGGCGAGTCGACTGCCCGCTGAGCGGAGCCGTTGATGTCGGTGTCCATGCCGAGGACGCTACGAGCTGGAGCGAGGTCCAGATCAAGTCCTAGGCTCCTGCCATGGCAGCGACCGACACCCCCGCGCGGGCACTGGGCATCGGCGAGGTGGCCGAACGCACCGGGCTCAGCATCGACACCCTGCGCTTCTACGAGCGCGAGAACCTGATGGTCGGACCGGTCCGGCGGACTGCCGGCGGACGGCGCAGGTACAGCGAGTCCGACGTCGAGTGGCTGCTGATCTGCGTCAGGCTCCGCGAGTCCGCGATGCCGCTGGCCGAGCTGCGGCGATTCGCCGAACTGGTCCGCTCCGGCCCGGGCAACGAGGCGGAGCGGCACGCCCTGCTCGACGCGCACCGGCGGCGCGTGGACGCCCGGATCCGGGAGCTGGAGGACTGCCGGGCCGTCATCACCTGGAAGGTCGGCGTCTACGCCGAGCACCTCGCACGCGGCGAGGCCGGCGGCCTCTGGGACCCGACCGGGTGACCCCGGGGTGCGCGCTGCCGACCCCCGAGACGGCAGCGCGCCCACCGGCGACCGGCGACCGTCCGGTCCACTCCACGGTAGCCCCGGGACGCCGCCGGACACCTCCGCCGGCGGGTGGAAGCCGCCCTGCAACCAGCGCCTCAGCGGTGGCCGAACGGACTCAACCCCGGGTTTGACGACCCGTCACCCGGCGCGCGGCTACGCTGCGGGCCACCGGGGGCCGATCGCGCACGCACCGTGCCGCCCGGGCGGATCGACGCAGGGAGCGACGGGGGCATGACGAACGACGGCGGCGCAGGCAACGGCTTCGGCCCGGCGCACCCACCACCTCCCGGCCGGTGGTCCCCGCCCCCGGCCGGGAACCACCTGCCACCGGCGGGCAACTACCCGCCTCCAAGCGGCAGTTACCCGCCCCCGACCGGCAGTCACCCGCCGCCGGGCCCGGGCTTCGGCCCGCCGGTCGGCCCGCCCCCGATGGTGCCGCCGCCGGCCCCGCCGCGCAGCAGGAGCGGCGGCACGGTGTTCGCGGTGCTGGCGATCGTGGTGGTGCTGGCGCTGATCGGCGCCGGCGCCCTGCTGCTGCTCCAGCACGGCGGCGGCCGGTCCGCCGGGGCGAAGGACCGGGAGCCGAGCAACGCGATGCCTCGACAGTGGGAGCAGACCCAGCCCCGGGCCGCGGTGAGCGGCAACAGCCGCACCGGCCTGCCCGGCATGTGGGCCGTCGGCCAGACCCTGGTGCTGGCCGACGCCGGCGGCGTGCGCGGCTACGACCAGGACACCGGCGCCCCGAAGTGGACGCTGAAGCCGCCGGAGCACGTCGGCCGGCCCTGCGCGATGTCCTGGCACGCGACCGCCAACGGGCTGGGCGCGATCGCCTACGACGCGGGCGGCGGCGACTGCTCGGTGATCGCGGCGGTCGACATCAACACGGGCACCGTCCTGTGGTCGAAGAACCTGGCCGGCGGCATCAAGGACTCCGCCGAGACGTGGCTCACCGTCAACGACCGCATGATCAGCGCCGACCTCGGCACCGCGGGCGTCGCCCGCTTCGACGCCCGGGCCGGCACCCCCGTCCCCCTCCCGAAGCCGGCGCCGAGCAACGTCAGTTGCACCTACCGGTACGGGCTCGCCGACCACTTCGGAGTGATGACCAGCGACTGCCCCGGCGAGGGCGTCACGATGATCTCCCAGTTGGACACCTACGCCGGCAAGAAGTACCCGGCCGACGGCCGCAAGGTGGTGGCCATGCTCGGCGAGGACCCGGTGACGGCGCTGTTCGAGACCGACGACGAGCGCCGCTGGATCCAGACCTTCGACCACGAAGGCGCCGGCAAGCCCATCGAACTCACCGGCGACCTCGACAAGTTCCACTTCGACAACCGCGAACGGCTGTTCCTCGACAAGCACGTCCTGATCGCCGAGTACGAGCACGTCGGCGGCTTCGGCGCGCTCGACGTGACCACCGGCGCCCTGCTCTGGCACACCCCCGCCGACTCGCAGTACCGCCTGGTCGGCGAGCGCGACAAGAAGGTGCTGTTCGTCGCCGACGGCGCCCGCGACGACCGCTATGCCCGACACCAGGACCTGATCGCCTACGACCTGACCGCCGATCAGCACACCACCGTGGGCGCCCTGACCCGCCCCAACGGCCTCAGCCCGGGCGTCCCCTCCGGCTGCGTCTTCGCCTTCGACGGGTCCCGGCTCCACTCGGCCTGCGAATCCTCGGACCAGGCGAACACCTACGTGATCGACGCCTACAGCGTGCCCCTCTCCTGACGCCGCCCGGCGGCGGCAGCCGGGCCCCCACCGGCTCCGGCCGGGGCTCCTGCGCCTACCGCCCCGGCGGCACCAGGTCGGCGATCGCGGGCAGCAGGTCGTGCCACAGCCGCTCGACCGCGGCGGCGACCTCCCGGGCGGCGTGCGGCAGCAGCTGCGCGCCCTCGGGCTGCGGGGTGAGCGCGGCGTACTGCCACCAGGCCCAGTGTTCGCCCCACGGGCTGCCGTCGAGCCGGGCGGCGATCGCGGTGCGCAGCGCGGCGTCGCGGCACAGGACGCCGACGAACGGGGTCCGGTCGTCCTCCGGGTCGGGGGAGGGGCCGCCGCGGCCGGGGGCGGTGCGGATGCCCAGGCCGAAGCCGAGCCGGGGCCCGTCCTCGGCGAGCCAGGACGGCCGGGTGAGCACCACGGCCCGCTCCTTCGGCCGGCTGCTCCGGCCGACCGCCTCGTAGTCGAGGGGCCGGCAGACCACGTCCGGGCCCAGCGTCGGGGCGATCCGGGTGAGCGCGCCCTCGGTGTGGGCGGGCAGGTCGCGCAGCAGGCGGGCGGCGGCGTCCCGGAGCGGGCGGAGCGCCTCGCGGTGCTCCAGGTAGAGGCGGGCGAAGGCGTTGTCGTCGGCGAGGGCGCCCATCGAGTTCTCCAGGGTCCGCAGGTAGTCGAGCGCGAGGTGCCGGTCGGTGGCGCCCGGAGCGGGCTCCGCCGAAACCAAGTCGGCCAGGTCGGAGGCCAGTTGACGCAGCGAGACGGGGACGAAGCGGGGGTCGGCGGGCGGGGTGCCGCCCGGGGTCAGGTAGACGAAGCGGACGCCGGGCAGCGTCGCGAAGTCGTCCGCCTGCCGGGTGGTCTGCCCGCTGCCCTCGGCGGCGTCGATCTTCAACTCGACCACCAGCGTCACGTCCCCGGCCCGCACCACCAGGTCGGGCCTGCTGTGCTCCCCGGCCACCTGCCGCCACACCCGGGCGCGGGACGGTTCGCCCGCGGGCAGCGCGGGCGCTCCGGCCCGTGCCAGCAGCCGGCGCAGCAGGCCGCCGCCCAGTCCGTGCGCCTGCCCGGGGTCGAGCAGGAACCGCAGCACCCGCTCGTGGTGCCCCTCCGCCCGCTCCCGGCCGAGCAGTTCCAGCATCGACGTCCCGCGCACCGGCCGCGGCCGCTCCCGCAACGCGGTCAGCGCGGCCGCCGCCCGCTCCAGCGGCGTGCCCGCCGACTCCTCGGGCCGGAGCCCGCCGTGCTGCCCGACCATGGCCACCCGTCGCCGAACTCACCTCGCACGCCCCGGGGTTGGGACGGCGGCCGCCATTCTCGCCGATGCCCGCCGCCCGCAGCCGGCCGCCCCCTTCGGCACCGGATATCTGCCGAACGGCAGATGGCGGCGGCGCCCCGATCCGGGAGGCTCGGGGCGTGACCGACCGAGCCGCCCGGAGGAACCGGTGAACCGACGCCCGAAGCTCGCCCTGCTCGCCCTCGCGGTGGCCGCCCTGCTGCCGCTGACCGGCTGCGCCGACGCCGACGAGGCCGAGCCGGAGGAGAAGACCTTCGCATTCGACGGCACCTCCCTGGACGTGAAGGCACACGGCAACCCCACCGACCTGGTCCCCGCCGACCGCACCGACGTCAAGGTGACCCGCTGGTTCGACACCGGCGCCCAGGTCGGCAGCAAGAAGCTCAGCTGGACGCTGGAGAACGGCACCCTCGACCTGCACGCCGGATGCAGCGGACTCGCCGACTGCGAGGCCAGGTTCCGCGTCGAAGTGCCCCGCGACGTCGCCGTCACCCGCGACGGCCGCGCCACCGACCTCAAGGGCTGAGCCCGACCGGCCGCGCAGGCCGAGCCCCACCGACCCGGAGACCCGCCCATGACCGACCTCAGCATCGAACTCGACGGCATCGCCAAGGAGTACCGGGGCGGCAAACGCGCCCTGGACAGCCTCACCCTCACCCTCCGCCCGGGCCTGACCGGCCTGCTCGGCCCGAACGGCGCCGGCAAGTCCTCCCTGATGCGGATCCTGGCCACCGTCACCCGCCCGACCGGCGGCGGCTACCGCTACCGGGGCGCCGACGCGCTCGCCAGGCCCGACCTGGTGCGCCGCGAACTCGGCTACCTGCCGCAGGACTTCGGCGTGTACCCGAATCTGACCGCACGCGAGTTCCTGGCCTACCTGGCCGCCGCCAAGGGCCTGTCCGCCCGCTCCGCCCGGGCCCGCATCGAGCAGCTGATCGAACTCGTCAACCTGACCGAGGCCGTCCGCCGCCCGCTGCGCGGCTACTCCGGCGGCATGCTGCGCCGCGTCGGCATCGCCCAGGCGCTGCTCGCCGACCCCCGCGTCCTGATCGTCGACGAGCCCACCGCCGGACTCGACCCCGAGGAACGCGTCCGGCTGCGCAACCTGCTCGGCGAACTCGCCGGCGACCGGATCGTGCTGCTGTCCACCCACATCGTCTCCGACGTCGAGGCCTCCGCCGCCGACCTCGCCGTCCTCGCCCGCGGCCGCCTGCTGCGCCGGGGCACCCCCGAGCAGCTGCTGCGCGAACTCGACGGCCGGGTCTGGGAGGCCGTCGTCGCCCCGTCCGAGGTGCCCGCCCTCCAGGCCCGCCACCAGGTCGGCCGCACTGTGCGCACCGCCGACGGCGTCCGCCTGCGGGTGCTGGCCGCCCACCCGCCCACCCACGACGCCGTGCCCGTCCCGCCCGACCTGGAGGACGCCTACCTGGCCGCCGTGCACGGCGCGCCCGCCCGCCGGGAGGCGCTGCGATGACCGCCCTCGCCCGCCTAGCCGCCGGCGACTTCCGCGACCGGGTCCGCCGGCCGGTGTACGCGGTGACCCTGCTGGCCGCCGTCGCGCTCGGCTACCTCGCCGTGCCCGCCGCCGACAGCCACTGGGTGATCCTCGACGTCGGCGGCAACCGGGGCGTCTACAACAGCGCCTGGGTCGGCACCGCCACCGCGCTGGCCGGCGCGCTCTGGCTCACCGTCGGCGGCTTCTGGGTGGTGCGCGGCGGCATCGGCCGGGACGCCGCCGGCCGGGTCGGCGAGATCCTCGCCGCCACCCCGCTGCGCACCGGCGGCTACCTGGCCGCGAAGTTCCTGGCCAACCTGCTGGTGCTCGGCTCGATGCTCGCCGTGCTGGCCGGCACCGCGCTGGTGCTGCAACTCGTCCGCGGCGAGGACCGCACCGTCCACCCGGTCGCCCTGTTCGGGCCGTTCCTGCTGGTCGCGCTGCCGCTGGTGGCGCTGACTGCCGCGGCCGCCGTGCTGTTCGAGACCGTCCCGCCGCTGCGGGCCGGCTTCGGCAACGTCGTCTGGTTCGTGCTGTCGCTGGCGGTCGCGCTCGGCGGCCAGTCGCCGGACGCCCCGCTCGGCGGGCTCGGCGTCCAGCAGGTCACCCGGTCCATGGGCGAGGCCCTCCGCGCCCAGCAACTCGACCTCGGCGACGGGCAGTTCAGCCTCGGCCTGACGCAGATCCCGGATCCGCTGCACACCTTCGTCTGGGACGGCGCGCAGTTCTCCGGCGGCTTCCTGGCGACCCGGGCGGCGATCGTGCTGTGCGCCGCCGTGCTGGCGGTGCTGCCCGCGCTGTGGTTCGGCCGCTTCGACCCGGCCCGCAACCCCGGCCGCACCACAACTTCCGGTGCCGAAGCCGCCGTTGAGCCCGCGGCCGCCCCGTCCGCCCGCGCGTCGTTCGGGACGCTGCCGCGCACCGCGCCGGTCCGCTCCGGGGCGTTCGGGCGGCTGCTGGCCGGGCAGACCCGGATCCTGGTGCAGGGCGTGCCGTGGGCCTGGTGGGCCGTCACTGCCGCGCTGGGCGTCGTCGCGCTCGGCGTGCCGCTGCCGATGGCCGCCGGGCTGATGCTGCCCGCGGTGTGGCTGTGGCCGGTGCTGGTGTGGTCGCGCCTCGGCTCCCAGCAGGTCGAGAACGGCGTGGAGGAACTGCTCGCCGCGCACCCCGCGCCGCGCCTGCGGCTGCTGGCCGAGTGGGCGTCGGGCGTGCTGCTGGCGGCGGTGACCGGCCTCGGCCCGCTGCTGCGGATGCTGATCGCGGGGGACGCCGCCGGGGCCGTGCACTGGCTCGCCGGAGCGCTGTTCGTCCCCGCGCTGGCCCTCGCGCTCGGCGCCGTGGTGCGCAGCCACCGCCCGTTCCAGGCCCTGTACCTGCCGCTCTGGTACCTGCTGGTCAACCAGGTCGCGCCGGTCGACTTCATGGGCGCCGTCCGCACCGCCGGCCGCCCCGACGGCCCGAGCCCGCTGCTGGTCGCGGCCCTCGCGGCGGCCCTGCTCGGCGCGGCGTTCCTGGCCGGCGCGGCCCGGCGCGACGTCAAACGCTAGGCCGCCGGGCCGGGCCGCTGCGGGGTCGGGTCGGGCCGCCGGGTCAGGCCGCGCTGCTGGAGGTGAGGTGCGCGAAGACCACGGTGTTGGAGTCGTAGCCGTTCTTGCGGTCGTAGTGGCCGCCGCAGGTGATCACCCGCAGTTCGGCGCGGCCGGTGCTCCCGTACACCTCCTCGGACGGGAAGGCGTTCTTCGGGTAGGAGCGCACCGTGTCGACGGTGAAGGTGACGGTCCGCCGGTCCGCCCGGGTGACGGAGACCGCCAGGCCGGGGCGGAGCAGCCCGAGCCGGTACAGCACGCCCGGGCCGCGCCGGTCGTCGGCGTGGCCGACCACCACGGCGGTGCCGTCCGCGCCGGGCGCGGCCCCGTCGCGGTACCAGCCGACCAGGTTCGGGCGTTCGGTGGGCGGGGTCTCCAACTCGCCCCGGGCGTCGAGGCCGAGGTCGACGAAGGCGGCGTCCACCCCGATGGTGGGGATGCGCAGGCGCAGCGGCGCGGACGGGTCCAGCGCGGGGGCGCCGGGAGCGAGCGAGTCGTGGTGCGGGGCGGCGGCCGCGGCGGGCGGCGGCGGGGGCGCGGCGGTCATGCCGTCGCGCACCAGCATGCTGCCGAACAGCACGGCCAGGGCCGTGGCGCCGACCAC
>NZ_JBSGDD010000104.1:0-22832 GCF_053602195.1 Kitasatospora sp. NPDC004531
AGCGGGCCGAGGGCGACGCCGCCGGCCGAGCAGGCCAGCGTGAGCTTGGCGGCCAGGGTGGGGCGGTCGGGCAGCAGGTCGCCGAGGGCGGCGCCCGCCGCGCCCGTGGACAGGCCGACGGCGATGCCCTGGACGGCGCGTCCGGCGGCCAGCTGCCAGAACGAGTCGGCGGTGGCGAAGACCGCGTCGCCGGCGGCGGACAGCGCCACGGCGGGCAGGATCATGGCGCGCCGGCCCAGGTGGTCCGACCAGTGGCCGACCGCGGCCAGCACCGGGACCAGGGCGAACACGTAGACCGTGAACAGGATCGTGGTGTCGAGCGGGGTCAGCCCGAGCCGGACCTGGAGGGTCGGGTAGAGCGGGGTGACCAGGTTGGCGCCGATCAGCATCAGCAGCAGGGCGGCGGCCACCAGGCCGACGCGGATGCCGCGCAGCGCGTTCCAGCGGCTGATCGCGGAGAGCTGGAGCTGCCCGCGCGGGGCGAGTTCCAGGGGAAGCAGGGCCTCCGACAGTCGGCGGCCGGCGTACTGAGCGGTGCTCAGGCCGGGGCCGGCGGGGGAGAGGTCCGCCATGGCAGGGGTCTCCTGTGGCCGGGCGCCGTCGGGTACGGCCAGGCCGGGAGTGGTGGCATGGCGGTGTGGCCCGAACGGTGCGGGTGTGCACATGAAAGGGGAGTCGGAGCCTCGTCGCTCCGGGGGCGCACGCGCGGGGGTGTGCGCGACGCCCACCGAAGGATACGTGCACCCGGGCACTCGTTCGGCCGCACCGTCCCACTCGTTCGGGGGGACGCCCGCGCAGCTCACGCGTTCGGTGGTGGCGGCCGATACGCTGGGTTGACGGGCCGACACACCGGGCCCGCGCCGCCGGAGCCCCGCCGGGGTCGCCCCAGGGGCGGCGGCGCCCTCCGAGGAACTATGCGGGAGATCGCGCGCGATGGCCGGACGAAGCCGTTACACCCCCGAGCAGCAGCCGTCCGACGCCGAGGGCCTGCTGCCCGCCGACTACGACCTCGCCGAGCTCTACGGTTCGCAGAGCGGCGACGAGGACCCCGACGACACCGCGGTGCTGATCCCGCCGGTCGAACTGCCCGACGACCGCGCGCTCGCCGACGCCGCGCTCGCCGTCCCGCTGATCGCCCGGGTGGTGGCGCTGGCCCGCTGGGTCGACCCGCACCGCGACGTCGACGAGCACGGCGACCTGGGCCCCGAGGACCGCGTCCGGGCCGCCCGGATGCTCGGCTTCGAGGACCCGGACGAGGAGGACGTGGTCGAGGCGATGCGCGCCTGGGCGCTGGCCTGCGACCTCGGCGTGGTGGAGACCGGCACCACCGAGGGCGGCGCCCACATCGCGGTGCCCGGCCCCGACGTGCCGGCCGTCGAGGCCGGCGAGCCGGCGGCCGTGCTCGGCCTGTGGTTCGAGGCCGCCGAGCTGGTCCGCGAACTCGCCGTCGAGGCCGAGTCGGTCGACCCCGAGGTGGTCGAGGGCGACGTGAACGCCGCCGCCGAGGACGCCGACGGCCTGGCCGAGGTGGAGGACGCCCGGGAGGAGGCCGAGGAGATCCTCACCGACGCGCTCACCGTGCTGTACGAGACCAGCGCGTTCACCGACCCCGGCGCCGACACCGTCCCGCTGGGCGTGCTGGCCGCGCTGCTGGTGGTGCCCGACGGCGAGGAGCCCGACGAGGAGATGCTCGGCGAGATCACCGACCTGATGATCGTCCTCGACCCGATGTTCGCCGACCTCGCCGAACTCGGACTGGTCGAGCACAGCCCGATCGACCCCGAGCTGTTCGAGGAGGACGACGAGGAGACCGCCGAGCCCGAGCCGCCGCTCACCGACGAGGACGCCGCCCGGTTCGGCACCGTCCGGCTCACCGAGCTGGGCAAGTACGCCGTCCGCGAGTGGCTGATCGCCGACGGCTACGACGCCCCGCTGATCGGCGACCGGGCGGACCTCGACGGCGGCGCGCTGCTGCGCGCCGTCACCGAGGGCGCCACCCGGTTCGCCGAGCCCGAACTGAAGGCCTGGCTGGCCGCCCGCGAGGACCCGGCCGCCGCCGCCCGCGAGCTGCTGGCCGGCGGGCAGGGGCGCGACAACCGCTCGCCGCTGCGCCGCCACTACTGCGCGGTCGCGCTGGGCGAGCTCGGCGACGGCGCCGTCCCCGCCGTCCGGGAGTTCGTCGACGACCCCGAGCTCGGCGGCCTGGCCCGCGAGTGGCTGCGCGCCCGCGGCGAGGACGTCGCCGCCGCCGAGCGCCCCGCCGCGCTGTGGCGGGTGGTCGACTCGGTGGCCGCCGTGCTGCTGCTCACCGCCGGCGAGGGCGCCCGCCTGCAGGCGCTGGTCGCCGACCTGCCCGTCACCGACAACCCCGCCAGCTACTTCGGCGAGATCTGGCGGGTGCCGCACCCGCTGACCGTCGAGGTGCTGGACGTGATCGGCGCGCTGCACCTGGACCGGAAGGTCGCCAAGGAGGCGCGGCGGGCCGCGATCAAGGCCCGCTCGCTGCGCGCCCGGGGCTGACCGGCCGCCGGGGCGCGGGCCCGCCGCGTCCCGGTGTCGAAAGCCCGCCAAGAAGCTGATGGATCGACAGGTTCCCCGGGCCGTAAGGTGGGGCGGTGCCGGGCCCGCCCGGCACCATTACCCGTCGGGCCCGCCCGGCGGCAGAACGGTGTGGCGAGTGCCGGGGGTGCGGCGAGCGATGAAGAGGCAGCACGCGAGTGGGCCGTGGGAGATCGAGGAGCTCTACGCGGACCAGGAGGCGTACAGCCGACGGGTGTTGGCCGCGGCCGGGTTCCCGGTGTTCGGCTGGGAGCACCGCGCGGGCGGCCTGCCCGGGCGGGACGTGCTCGCCGAGTTCGGCATCGACAACGGCGTCCTCGGCTGGGTCGAGGTCCGCTCCGGCGACTGGAACTCGGTCGACGGACCGTACGTGACGGTGCGCACCTACCGCCCCGGCGCGGACATCGCCGAGCCACTGCCCGACCTGGAGGACGTGGTCGAGGACGAACGCGACCGGGTGTACGAGCACCTCGGCATCGACGAGGGCGACACCCCCGGCGGCGTGCGGGCGCTGCGCGAGTGGATCGGCGTGGACGGCGACCCGCGCGCCGTGCAGATCCACGAGGACCGCCGCCCCGGCGCCGGCACCGTCTGGGCCGGCCGGCTGTGGATGGACGGCGCGACCGTCACCGTCACCGGACGCGGGGTGCCGCCCGGCGCCATCGAACTGCGCCGGATCGCCGACTTCGAGCAGTACATCATCGGCCGCACCGCGCAGCTGCGCGCGCTGGCCGCCCGCCGGCCCGACCCGGCCGCGCCCCCGCCCGAGCCGACGCCCGGCGAACTGGGCCTGAGAGCCCACCGCGAACTCGTCGAGCACGGCATCGCCCGGGCCACCGCCGTGGCGGCCCAACTGCGGGCCGGCCGCTCCGCCCGGCTGCCCCGGCACCTGCGCGGCGACGACCGCAAGGCCCGCTGGGAGACCGTGGTGCGCCAGCAGATGCGGCTCGCCTCCGAGACCCGGGACGAGGCCGACGCCGCGATCACCTCGATGGTCAACCACCTCGGCCGGCTCGCCCACCACGTGGACTGGCTGACCGACACCGCGGAGGGCGCGGCGGCCATCGAGGAAGTGGTGCGGTACACGGTGTTCGCCAGCGAGGTGCCCAGCCTGCCCGCGCAGCGCGCCTGGGAACGGCTGTGGGTCGGGGGCACGCCGGAGCTGCCGTCCGGCACCGAGGACGCCTGGCTGACCGCGTGGGAGCAGTGGCGCGTCGAGCGTACCCAGCATCGCGCCAGGCGGTAAAGGGTCGGTCAGGGGGCGGTTTCGGGTTGGCAAACCGGATGGTCAATCGGCACGTCGACGCTGCGCCGGGTTCACGTCCGGTTCATCCGGGGCCCGGAATCTTTCGGTCACCGACCCACACCCTCCCCCTTCAGGAGTGACCGCCATGTCGCTGTCCCGCCGGGACTTCGTGAACCGTTCGACCGTACTCGGCGCAGGCGTCCTGATCGCCGGCAGCGCCGAGGTGCTGGCCACCGCCCCCGGTGCGATCGCGGCTCCCGCGGGCGGCGAGGCCGCCGTCGCCAAGGGCGGCGGGCACACCGCGGTCGGCTACGGCGAGCTGGTGTCCGACCCGCAGGGCGTCCTGGCGCTGCCGAAGGGCTTCTCGTACGAGATCATCACCCGCACCGGCACCACCACGCTGGTCACCGGCGAGAGCACCCCCAGCAACCACGACGGCACCGCCGCGTTCGAGGGCCGCCACGGCGCGACCCTGCTGGTCAACAACCACGAGCTGGCCGGTCCGCGGGCGAACTGGCCGCACCCGGTGCCGCTGCTGGCCGGCCACGTGTACGACCCGGCGGCGGCCGGCGGCTGCACGGTCGTCGAGGTGTCGGGGCACGGCAACGGCCACGGCAACGGCAACGGCCACGGGAAGGGCCACGGCAAGCGGCAGGTGCGCGAGTGGGTCGGCATCGCCGGCACCGCCACCAACTGCGCGGGCGGGGCCACCCCCTGGGGCACCTGGCTGACCTGCGAGGAGACCGAGGACAAGGCCGGCACCAACGGCTTCACCAAGGACCACGGCTACGTCTTCGAGGTCGACCCGCACGACCAGGACGCCAACCGCGACCCGCGCCCGATCAAGGCCTTCGGCCGGTTCGCGCACGAGGCCGTCGTCATCGACGAGAAGCGCGGCCACGCGTACCTGACGGAGGACGCGTCCAAGCCGAACGGCCTCTTCTACCGCTGGACGCCGCCGGCCGGCTTCAAGCACGGCAAGGGCAAGCTGCGCACGCTGGCCGCCGACGCGGGCGTGCTGGAGGCGCTCAAGGCGTTCGACTCGCAGGGCAAGCTGGTCGACGACCTGTCCCGGGCCACCAAGCCCGGCACCACCTACGGCGCGGACTGGGTCAAGGTCGCGGACCGCGACGCGCGCTCGGTGTCGATCCGCAAGCAGTTCAAGGACGGCGAGATCACCCGCGCCCGCAAGCTCGAAGGCATGTGGTGGGGCGACGGCGGCATCTACTTCGTCTCCTCGTTCGCCCGTGAGGAGTCGCCGCTGCAGCACGACGGGCAGGTGTGGTTCTACAGCCCGGTGCGGCGGACGCTGACGCTCAAGGTGATCCTCGGCGTCAACGCCGACATCTGGACGGACAAGGGGAACTTCGACGGGCCCGACAACATCACCGTCTCGCCCCACGGCGGCCTGATCATCGCGGAGGACGGCAACGGGCTGCAGCACCTGTTCGGGACGACGGCGGACGGGCGGACGTACGCGCTGGCGCGCAACGAGCTGAACCTCGGGTCGGCGGAGAAGCCGGAGTTCAGCGAGTTCACGGGTGTGACGTTCTCGCACGACGGGCGGACGCTGTTCGCGAACATCCAGGAGCCGGGGATCATGCTGGCGATCACGGGGCCGTGGCACCGGATGTGACGCGCTGACGGTGGATCCGCCCGGGGAGGGTTGTTGCTCTCCTACGGGCGGATCTTGCCGTTTGGCCGCTCAGGACTCGGCGAGCTTCAACTGGAGCATGGCGAGGAGGCGTTGCTGAGGTTGAGTCAGGTCGAGGCCCGTCAGTTGTTCGGCTCTGCGGACGCGGTAGCGCAGGGTGTTGGGGTGGATGTGGAGGGCGTCCGCCGCGGTGCGGACCTCGCCGAGGGCGTCGAGGTAGGCGAGGACGGATTCGGCGAGGCGGGTGTGGTGGCGGGCGTCGTAGGTGGTGAGGGCGGTGAGGCGGGGGTCGCGGAGTTCGGGGCGGTCGTGGAGGAGGGCGAGCACCTCGGAGACCAGGACCTCGGCCTGGACGTCGTGGAGGGCGGCGACGTCGGGGGCGACGTTGCCGCGGCTCATCGCGTCGAGGATGCGGTCGGCCTGGGCGCGGGAGGCGGGGACGTCGGCGAGGGCGGGGACGGTGGGGCCGATGGCGGCGCGCAGCGGGATGGCGAGGTGGGTGCGGGCGGCGTCGACGGTCTCCTGGGCCCAGTCGCGCAGGGTGGCCTGGGGGAGGCCGGGCGGGAGTTCGGGGAGCAGGACGTAGATGCGGGAGTCGACGGGGGCGAGCAGGGCGCCGCGGTGGCGGGCGGCGGTGTGGACGGAGATCAGGCCGGTGACCTCGTCGCGGGAGAGTTCGGCGTCGCGTTCGGTGGTGGCGGCCGGGGCGTAGGCGAGCACGGTGGCCGGGCGGCGCAGGTCGAGGCCGAGGTGGGTGGCGAGCGACTGGGGGCCGGTGGAGCCTTCCAGCAGGCCGGTGAGCAGGGTCTGGGTGAGTCGGGCGTCGGCCGTCAACTCCCGTCGGCGGCGGACCAGTTGGCCGGCGGCGACGCGGGCGGCGCCGACCAGGGCCTGGGCGGCGTTCGCGGTGAGGGGGCGGGCGCCCTCCTGGACCCAGATGGTGCCGAGCGGCTGGGCGCCGGAGCGGATGGCGATGGCGAGGCGGCGGCGGATGCCGAGCTCGGGGTGGGCGTCGATCTCGATGGCGCCGTCGGAGCCGCGCAGGTGGGAGAAGACGCCCCATTCGCGGAGCTTGGCGAGGTACGGCTCGGGGCCCTGGCGGCCGAGGATGGACAGCCGGCGCAGGTCGTCGACCTCGTCGGAGTCGGAGGTGCGGGAGTAGGCGAGGACGCGGCTGGAGGTGTCCTCGATCGAGACGATGCCGCCGGTGAGCACGGCGACGGTCTGGGCCAGCGAGAACAGGTCGCCGGTGTCGGCCTCGGCGGGTTCGCCGCTGTCCGGGCCGGTGAGCAGGGTGCGGGCCAGTGAGTCGAGATGCTCCCAGCGGGTCTCGCGGCGCACCGACAGCAGGGCGACGCCGGCCTCGGTGGCGGCCTCGCGCAGCGCGGCGGCCTGGCCGGGGCCGTCGAGCTTGACGGCGACGGCGGCGGCCCGGGCGCGGCCGGCGGCGCGCAGCGCGGGGAGGGCGGCGCGGCCGCGGGCGCCGATGGCGAGGACGAGTTCGCCCGGGGCGGCGGTCGGCGGGTCCTCCGGGTCGAGGATGGCGACGTGGCGGACCGGGACGTCCAGGCCGGCCGGCGCGGCCTGGAGTTCGACCAGCGGTTCGCCGAGCGACATCAGCAGCTGGCGCAGCGGCAGGCCGTTCATGTGGTGGTCCTTCGTCGGGTCTTCGTCGGGACGGACAACATCCCGGCTCCGATGTTAGTGAGCCGGACAGGATTCGGCGGCCGTGACCGGGGCGTGACGGTGTTCGTCCGGGCGGACAACAGCGAGCGGGGGACTTTGGCGGCGCGGCCAACATCACGTGCCGGTGGCGGGGAATAGCGTTCCCCCCATGGCCGACGTGCGACCCGCGTCGGCGTCCCATGACGAGAAGGAGAGCGTGCGCCATGGATGCTGTGACCCAGGTCCCCGCACCGGTGAACGAGCCGGTCCACAGCTACGCCCCGGGCAGCCCCGAGCGGGCCCGCCTGGAGGCGAAGCTGAAGGAGCTGGGCGGCCAGGGGCCGATCCAGCTCACCATGACGATCAACGGTGAGCACCGCCTCGGCGGCGGCTCCGAGATCCACGTGGTGCAGCCGCACAACCACGCGGCCCGGCTCGGCACGCTCCGCAACGCCACCCAGGACGACGCCCGCGAGGCCATCGACACCGCGCTGGCCGCCGCCCCCGCGTGGCAGGCGCTCTCCTTCGACTCGCGCGCCGCGATCTTCCTGCGCGCCGCCGACCTGCTGGCCGGCCCGTGGCGCGAGACGCTGGCCGCCGCCACCATGCTCGGCCAGTCGAAGACCGCCCAGCAGGCGGAGATCGACACCCCCTGCGAGCTGGTCGACTTCCTGCGCTTCAACGTGCACTTCGCCCGGCAGATCCTGGCCGAGCAGCCGATCTCCTCGGACGGCGTGTGGAACCGCACGGACCACCGCCCGCTGGAGGGCTTCGTCTACGCGATCACCCCGTTCAACTTCACCGCGATCGCCGGCAACCTGCCGACCGCGCCCGCGCTGATGGGCAACGTGGTGATCTGGAAGCCGTCCCCGACGCAGCAGTTCGCCGCGCACTACCTGATGCAGCTGCTGGAGGCCGCGGGCCTGCCCAAGGGCGTCATCAACATGGTCACCGGCGACGGCCTGGCGGTCTCCGAGGTCGCGCTCAAGCACCCCGAGCTGGCCGGCATCCACTTCACCGGCTCCACCGCGACCTTCCAGCACCTGTGGCGCGAGGTCGGCACCAACATCTCCGGCTACCGCACCTACCCGCGGATCGTCGGCGAGACCGGCGGCAAGGACTTCCTGGTCGCCCACCCGTCCGCCGACAAGGCGATCCTGAAGACCGCGATGACCCGCGGCGCCTTCGAGTTCCAGGGCCAGAAGTGCTCGGCGCTGTCCCGCGCGTACGTCCCGGCCTCGATCTGGGCCGAGCTGAAGGACGACTTCCGCGACGAGGTCGAGTGGCTCACCATGGGCGACGTCAGCGACCTGGCGAACTTCATGGGCGCCGTGATCGACGAGCGCTCGTTCGCCAAGAACAAGGCCGCGATCGACCGCGCCCAGGCCGACCCGGACGTCGAGGTGCTGGCCGGCGGCACGTACGACGACTCGGTGGGCTACTTCGTCCGCCCGACCGTGCTGGTCTGCAAGGACCCGGCCGCCGAGTACTTCAAGGACGAGTACTTCGGCCCGATCCTCGCCGTGCACGTCTACGAGGACGAGAAGTACGACGAGATGCTCGCGCAGATGGAGTCGGTGTCGGCGTACGGCCTGACCGGCTCGATCATCGCCCAGGACCGCGAGGCCGTGCAGCACGCGATGCGCGTCCTGCGCAACGCCGCCGGCAACTTCTACATCAACGACAAGCCGACCGGCGCCGTCGTCGGCCAGCAGCCCTTCGGCGGCGGCCGGGCCTCCGGCACCAACGACAAGGCCGGCGCCAAGCAGAACCTGATGCGCTGGACGTCCACCCGGTCCATCAAGGAGACGTTCGTCCCGCCGACGGACTACCGCTACCCGCACATGGGCTGACCAAGCCCAGTGCTTTCCCGCGGGGCGGCCGCCACCCCGGCCGTCCCGCGCCTCTCGCCACCAGCTGATCCTTGATCGGGAGTCCACGATGCTCCGTTCCGCCCTCCTCGCCGCCTCGCGCTCCCCGCAGGTGCGCACCATGGTCGAGAAGTTCCCGCCCACCCACGCGATAGTCGAGCGCTTCGTCGCCGGCGACCGCCTCGACCAGGGCGTGAGCGCGACCGAGACGCTGGTCAACAGCGGCCGCAAGGTCACCCTCGACCACCTCGGCGAGGACACCAAGGACGCCTCCCAGGCCGCCGGCACCGCGCTGGCGTACGAGCACCTGCTGACCGCCCTCAAGGAGACCGGCCTCGCCGCCGACGCCGAGGTCTCCGTCAAGCTCTCCGCGGTCGGCCAGTTCCTGCCGGTCGACGGCGAGAAGATCGCGCTGGAGAACGCCCGCCGGATCTGCCAGGCCGCGGCCGACGCCGGCACCACGGTGACCCTCGACATGGAGGACCACACCACCACCGACTCCACCCTCGCCATCGCCCGCGAGCTGCGCGCCGACTTCCCGTGGCTGGGCGTCGTGCTGCAGGCCTACCTGCGCCGCACCGAGGCCGACTGCCGCGACCTCGCCCACGAGGGCTCGCGGGTGCGGATCTGCAAGGGCGCCTACAAGGAGCCCGAGTCGGTGGCCTTCCAGGGCAAGCGCGAGGTCGACCTCGCGTACGTCCGCGCGCTCAAGGTCCTGATGGCGGGCCAGGGTTACCCGATGGTGGCCTCGCACGACCCCAACATGATCAAGATCGCGGGCCAGCTGGCCGAGTGGAACCGCCGCGACGTCACCTCCTTCGAGTACCAGATGCTGTTCGGCATCCGCCCCGAGGAGCAGCTGCGCCTGGCCGAGGCCGGCAACACCATGCGCGTGTACCTGCCGTACGGCCAGGAGTGGTACGGCTACTTCATGCGCCGCCTGGCGGAGCGCCCGGCGAACCTGACGTTCTTCCTGCGGGCGATGGCGACCCGCGGCTGACTTAGCGTCAACTGTCCGACGGGGCCTGCGGCTTGTTGCCGCGGGCCCCGTCGGCGTGCCGGGTCACAGGTCCTGGAACGGCGGCTTCGCGTAGTGGTCGACGGCGTCGCCGGCGGCCCGGCAGAGGCGTTCCAGGCGGGCCCGGTCGTCGTCGATGACGGTGAGCACCTCGAAGGCCCTGGTCGGCAGGTCGCCCGAGCGGCCGGACAGCACCTCCGCGCACAGCAGCCACTGGCCGGCCTGGCAGGCGGTGATCGTCTCCTGCTCCAAGTCCCGTCCCTCGCGGGCGATTTCGGTGGTGGTGCCGTCGCCGGCGACCAGCGACAGCAGCAGGTCGAGGAACCTGGCCCGGGCCGCGGGCGCCCGGAGTTCGGCGATCGCCGCCAGGGCGACCGGGACGATCGCCGGTGCGGGCTCGTACAGGACGACATCGTCGAAGGCGTGCCCGTCGAACAGCCGGGCGCCGTGCGGGTCGTCGTCCGTCCGCTGCGTCAACCGGAGCAGGTCGTCCGCGAGGTGGGCGCCCGACTGGCCGCATCCGCACCGCAGTTGAGCCCAGTTCCGGGCCTTGATCTCCGATTCCACGAAAGTCATGCCGGGATCCTAACGGTCGCCCCACGGGCCGCCCGGTTCGCCGAGCACCCCCGGGACGAAGATCGAGCGGTCGGGATAGTCGCCCTGGCAGTTGACGCAGACCCGTTTGGGGACGGCCGTGAAGGGCTTGGTGGCGTCGTCCACGGTCAGCGCGCCGGTGAACTTCACCTTGCTCGGATCGCCGCCGAGGGCGAGCAGCGCGTTGCCCTCGGCGCAGTACCCGCCTCCCGACGACGCCCAGGCGATGTCCCCGGTCTCCGTGTGCACGGCGGCCACGTAGGTGCGGTTCCTGGTCCGGGCGCTGCGGTTGTTCAGCGCGAACTCGGGCAGCCGGGACTCGGCCTGGCCGATGCGCTGGTCCAGCGACCAGCCGGGCTGTGCCCGGTCGATGTCGACGACGGGTGCCCGGCGGCCGGCCTGCCCACGGGTGGACGGCACGGTGGGGTGCGCCGAGAGGCCGAGCGGGTCGGTCCAGGTGTGGGGGTTGCCGACGTAGGCGTCGGGGTTGGGCGCGGGGCCGAGGCCGAGCGGGTCCGGGC
Organism: Kitasatospora sp. NPDC004531; assembly: GCF_053602195.1. Taxonomy (NCBI): domain Bacteria; kingdom Bacillati; phylum Actinomycetota; class Actinomycetes; order Kitasatosporales; family Streptomycetaceae; genus Kitasatospora; species Kitasatospora sp. NPDC004531. The sequence goes on from NZ_JBSGDD010000104.1 coordinate 11,129, forward strand.
TGGTGTAGCGGGCGGTCTCGGGGTCGTAGTAGCGGCTGACGTTGTAGTGGAGGCGGGTCTCCGGGTCGTAGTACTGGCCGGGGAAGCGCAGCGGGGTGTAGGTGGTGCTGTCGGCGGGCCACGCGGTGTAGCCCCACAGGGTGGGCGTGGTGCGCCAGGCGATCGTGTCGGTGGCGGGGTCGACGAGCTCGGTCGGGGTGCCGATCAGGTCGGTGACGATGGCGAAGAACCGTCGGTCGGTCCGGTCCTGGCCGGCGACGGTCTCGGTCTGGGCGACCGGGGCCAGGCCCTTGTGGTCCCAGCTCAGGGTGTGCGGGCCGGGGAGGTACGGCGCCCGGGTGGTCTGTTCGACGAGGGTCGGGCCGTCCCAGGTGAAGTCGGTCTGCTCCTCGACGCTCCCGTCGGCGGCCAGCCGCTGCTTGGCGATCCGGCGGCCGAACGGGTCGTACAGGTAGCGCCAGCGGGTGCCGTCGGGCGTGGTCACCGCGACCAGGTGGTCCTCGGCGTCCCAGGTGTACCGCCAGGTGTCGGGCTTCCTGGACAGGCGGGTGACCTGGCGCAGGGTCACCCGGCCGGCGGCGTCGTGCTCGTAGCGGACGCGGCCGGCGCCGATCAGCTCGGTGCCGGCGTATGCGCGCTCCCCGACGGCCGCCCGGGCGGCGGGGGCGGCGGGCCACTCGGCGGCGGTGAGGTTGCCGGCCGCGTCGTAGGCGTACCGCTCGGACCAGGTCGCGGCGTCGATGGCGGTCACCCGGCCGACCGGGTCCAGCTCGAAGGCGCGGGTGCCGGTCAGCAGGTCGTCGACCCGGGTGAGGTTGCCGTCGGGGCGGTAGGTGTAGGTCCGCTGCTGGAGCAGGCCCCGGGGCGCGGTCAGGGTCTGGCCGGTCAGCCGGTAGAGGTCGTCCCAGTCGCTGGCGAGGGTCAGCCGGCCGGCGATGGTGCGCTGCCGTTCGCGTCCGGTGGCGTCGTACGCGAAGTCGAGGGTGCCGCCGGAGGTGGCCAGCGCGGTGGTGCGGCCGGCCGGGTCCAGCGTCCAGGCGGTGGTGTGGCCGGCGGGGGTGGAGCGGGCGGTGCGCCGCCCCAGGACGTCCCTGGTGTGGGTGAGGCGCAGTCCGTTGACCACCTCGGCCGTCGGCCGGCCGAGCGCGTCCAGGGTGTGGGCGACCTCGGCGTCCGGGTTGGCGGCGCCGACCAGGAACCCGGCGCCGTCGTAGGCGTAGCGGGTGATCCGGCCCGCGGCGTCCTTCTCCGTCAGCCGGCCCATCGGATCGTAGGTGTAGCGGATCCGGTCGCCGAGCGGCAGGACCGTGCCGGTCAACTGCCCGGCGGCGTCCAGCTCGTAGCTCCGGGTGCGGCCGTGGAAGTCGCGTTCGCCGACGAGCCGCCCGGCGGCGTCGTAGCGGTACTGCCACTGGCGGCCGAGGGCGTCGGTGACGGCGACGAGCCGCATGTCGGCGTCGTGGGCGAACTCGACGCGGGCGCCGTCGGGGGTGGTCCGGGCGGAGAGCGTCTCGAAGTGGGTGTACTCGTAGGCCGTGGTGCGGCCGAGCTGGTCGGTGTGGGTGAGGCAGTTGCCCTCGCCGTCGTAGCTCCAGGACTCGGTGGCGCCGTCGGGCGTCGTCCGGGAGGCCAGGTTGCCCTCGGTGGTCCAGGTCAGCCGGGTGGTGGCGCCGCCCGGGTCGGTGACGGCCACGGTGCGGCCGAAGGCGTCCCGCCGGTAGCGGGCGGTGGCGCCGGCGGGCCGGCCGATCTCGACGGGCAGGCCGGCCGCGTCGCAGCGGACGTGCGTGGTGTGGCCCAGCGCGTCGGTGATGGCGGTGAGGTGGCCGGCCTCGTCGTACGAGAAGACGGTGGTGGCGCCGAGCGGGTCGGTGAGGGAGGTGCGCAGGCCCCGCTCGTCGTAGTCCTGGAGCCAGCTGCCGCCGCCCGGGTCGGTGACCCGTACCGGCAGGCCCGCCGTGGCGTGGTAGGACGCGGTGGCCCGGCTGCCGTCGGGGTGGGTGAGGGCGACGAGGTCGCCGGCGCCGTCGTACTCGTAGCGGGTGGTGCGGCCGAGCGGGTCGGTGAGGGCCAGCAGGCGGTCGTAGTCGTCGCGTTCGAAGCGGGCGGTGTGGCCGAGCGGGTCGGTGACGGCGGTGATCCGGGCGTGCTCGTCGACCAGGTAGCGGGTGGTGTGGCCGAGGGCGTTGGTCTCGGTGTGGGTGCGCAGGCCGGTGGCGGGGTCGGGATCGGAGTAGGTGAACCGGAAGCGGAGGGTGCCGTCGCCGCCGCCCTCGTCGGTGACGCGGTCGAGCGAGTCGTAGCTGTAGTGGTAGCGCGAGTCGTTGCGGTCGGTCCAGGACAGGACGCGGCCGGTGCCGTCGTTGGCGAAGCGCAGCGGCTTGCCGGAGGAGTTGTAGACGGCCGACAGGTGGCCGTCGGTGTAGCCGTAGCGCATCAGCAGCGCGTCGCCGCCGGTGTCGGTGGCGCCGGCCAGGCGCAGGGCGGTGATGCGGTCGTTGTCGACGGTGACCAGGAGCCGGTAGCCGCCGGAGTGCGTGATGGAGAGCGGGACGCCGTCCTCGTCGTAGGCGAGGGCGTAGTGGCGGCCGTGGCGGTCGCGGACCTCGGTGAGCAGGCCCTCGTCGCCGTCGGGCGTGGGGGTGAAGGTGCGGACCAGCCCGGTCGACGGGTCGGTGACGGTGAACTTCCCGTCGACCAGGTCGAGTTCGCGGCGGGAGCCGGCCGAGGCGTACACCGGGTCGCCGGGTTCCGGGTGCGGGTAGGCCTGGGTGATGCGGTCGGCGCGGATGTGGACGACGCCCTGGTCGTCGATCTCCAGGCGCTCGTCGAAGGTGCAGATCCACTTCGGGCCCATCCAGCGGCCCGTCAGCAGGCCGGACTCGAAGCTGCGGGTGAACTCCAGCGGCAGCGAACCGGGCAGCGCGGCGTCGACGTGGTCGATGTACATCCGGCCGGTGGCCATGTCGACGGGCTCGCCGCCGCCGCACCGGCTGTCCAGCGGACGGCCCTCGGTGCGCGGCGACTTCACCTGGTCGCGGCCCTTGCCCTTCGGGTGGGAGCCGCCGCCCCGGCCGCGCCCGCCGCCGCCCGCCCGCGGGTGCGGGACGCCCTTGCCGTCGCCCTTGAAGATCTTCTCCAGGTCCTTGGCGTGCTTCTCCTCGACCTCGCGGACGTTCTTGGCGACCTTCTTCAGGTTGTCGCCGGCCTTGCGGTAGAAGCCCTTCAGCGCCTTCCCGGCGTCCTCCGCCAGCGTCCTGCCGAGCTTCTGCGCCCCGTGCTCCAGCGCCTTGACGATCTGGTTGCTCACCGCAGCCCCCCGCGAACGGCCTTGCCCAGCAGGTCGGTTGATGCCGTGCTGGAAGAGACGGTAGTGCGCGGGGGGCGGTTGCGGAGGTGGTTCAGAGCATCGCGGCGGCAGGCTTGACCATCGAGCGGGCGGTCTTGGCGTCGACGTACTCGCCGAGGGCGGTCATGACCCACTCGCCGGAGAACTGGCGGACCAGCTTGCACATGGCGACACCGGTGCGGGGCTCGGCGTGGGTGAGGTCGAAGCGGACGAGCTCCTCGCCGGTGGCCGCGTCGGTGAGGCGGCAGTAGGCGTTCTTCACGTCGGTGAACTTCTGGCCGGAGAAGGAGTTGACGACGAAGACCAGGCCGCAGACCTCGGCGGGGAGGCCTTCGAGGTGGACGGTGATGGCCTCGTCGTCGCCGCCGCCCTTGCCGGTGAGGTTGTCGCCGGAGTGGGCGATGGCGCCGTTGAAGACGGACAGCTTCATGAACCAGGCGGTGTCGAGCTTCTCGCGGCGGGCGTCGAAGGCGATCACCGAGGCGTCCAGGTCGATGCCGCGGCCGCGGGTGGCGGGCTCCCAGCCGAGGCCCATCCGGACCGAGGCGAGGTACGGCTTGCCGGCCTTCTCCAGGGACACCGAGCCGCCCTTGACCAGGTTCACCCGGCCCTTGTCGAGGGTGACCTTGCCGACCGCGGGGGAGCCGGACGGCATCGGCGGGGCCTGCGGGACGGGCGGGGCCTGCGGGGCGGGCGGCGGCGCGTCCTCGACGCTGACGCCGAAGTCGGTGGCGATGCCGGCCAGGCCGTTGGCGTAGCCCTGGCCGACCGCGCGGATCTTCCACTCGGAGCCGCGCCGGTACACCTCGACCACCACCAGGGCGGTCTCCCGGCTCAGCCGGGGCGGGGTGAAGGTGAACAGCTCACGGCCGCTGTCGGCGTCCCGCACCGTCGCGGTGGGCTCGGTGCCGGCGAAGGTGGCCTGCCGGTCGTCGAGGGAGGCCGTGATTACGATCCGGGTGACGTCGGCGGGCACGGCCGAGGTGTCGACGGTGATCGCGTCCGGGGCGCCGCCCGCGGCCGGGCGGTGCGTGACGCCCGGGCCGGTGGGCGCGTTGAAGAAGACGAAATCGGCGTCCGAACGGACCTTGCCGGACTGGCCGAGCAGCAGCCCCGACACGTCCAACTGCTTGGGCGCGGTGACCTCCACCACGACCCGGCCCGCACCGAGCGACGCGTTGCCGCCCTGCACCAGAACAGACGCCATGTGCTCCTCCTCGACTCTCCGCCGCGACACACCCTAGCCGTCACGCTCGAACACCCCGGGTACGCCACCAGCGAATCCGGGTCGAACGCGCTTGCCGGGCCCGGGCAGGCTCGGCGAGCATGCAGTCATGCCAGCACTGCAACGAGCCGAAGCCACTGTCCGTGCCCGCCTGTTGGAGGTCCACGGCTACACCGTCGACCTCGACCTGACCCGCGGACCGGACCGGTTCGGCAGCACCACCGTGATCCGGTTCGGGTGCGCCGAGCCCGGCAGCGACAGCTTCGTCGACCTGGAACCGGCCGCCCTGCACCGGGCCGTCCTGAACGGGCGGCCGCTGGACGTGGCCGCCCTGGACGGCAACCGGCTCGCGCTGCCCGACCTGCGGGCCGAGAACGAGCTGCTGATCGACGCCGAGATGCGCTACTCGCGCACCGGCGAAGGCCTGCACCGCTACACCGACCCGGCCGACGACGCCGTCTACCTGTACGCCACCTGCGGCCCCGACCTGGCCGCCAAGGTGTTCGCCTGCTTCGACCAGCCCGACCTGAAGGCCCCGATCGCCCTCACCGCCACCGCGCCCGAGGACTGGACCCTGGTCTCCAACGGCGCCCCGGTCCAGTCCGCGGCCGGGCGCTGGGAGTTCGCCGCCACCAGGCCGATCTCCACCTACCTGTTCACGGTGGTCGCCGGCCCGCTGCACTCGGTCTACGGCGAACACGACGGCATCCCGCTCGGCCTGCACGCCCGCCGCTCGCTGGCCGCCGAACTCGACCGCGAGGCCGCCGAGTTGTTCGAGGTGACCGCCGCCTCCTTCGACCGGCTGCACGAACTCTTCGACGAGCGCTACCCGTTCGGCGAGTACCACCAGGCCTTCGTCCCCGAGTTCAACTGGGGCGCGATGGAGAACCCCGGCTGCGTGGTGTTCCGCGACGAGATGCTGTTCCGCACCCCCGCCACCTTCGTCGAGCGCGAGCGCCGCGCCATGGTGGTCTGCCACGAGATGGCCCACATGTGGTTCGGCGACCTGGTCACCATGCGCTGGTGGGACGACCTGTGGCTGAACGAGTCCTTCGCCGAGATGCTCGGCTACCGGATCGCCGCCGAATCCACCCGCTTCACCGGCACCTGGACCGGCTTCTCCGTGCAGCGCAAGGGCTGGGGCTACGACGCCGACCAGCGCGCCTCCACCCACCCGGTGGCCGGCAACGGCACCCGCTCGGTCGCCGAGGCGATGGTCAACTTCGACGGCATCTCCTACGCCAAGGGCGCCTCCGCGCTGCGCCAGCTGGTCGCCTGGCTCGGCGACGAAGCCTTCTTCGCCGGCCTGAACGCCTACTTCGCCGACCACCTGTTCGGCAACGCCGAACTGCCCGACTTCCTGGACGCGCTCGCCGCCGCCAGCGGCCGCGACGTGCACGGCTGGGCCGAGAGCTGGCTGCGCACCAGCGGCGTCGACACCCTGCGCGCCGAGGCCGAACGCGGCGCCGACGGCACGCTGACCGCGCTCACCGTCGTCAACGAGGGCGAGCGGCCGCACCTGATCGAGGTCGGCGGCTACCGGGTCGAGGACGGCCGGGTCGTCCCCGTCGGCCGGGCCGCCGTCGAGCTCGGCCCCGGCCGGCGGGTCGCCGTGCCCGCGCTGGTCGAGGCCGGCGCGCAGCTGATCGTCCCCAACGACGGCGACCTCACCTGGGCCAAGATCCGCCTCGACGCGCACTCCTGGCAGCTCGTCACCGAGTCGCTGTCCGCCGTCGAGGACGACGTCACGCGCGCCGTGCTGTGGGCGCACGCCCGCGACCTGGTCCGGGACGCGGAGCTCGACCCCGCCGGGTACCTCGACCTGATGGAGCGGCACCTGCCCGCCGAGCAGGTGGACGCGATCGTCGAGGCGGTGCTCACGTTCGCGCACGTGCACGTGGTCGGCCGCTACCTGACGGGCGACCGGCAGGAAGCGGGACTGGCGGCCGTCAGCCGGACCGCGCGGGCGATGCTGGGCGCCGCCGGCGGCGAAGGTCGGGAGGGCATCCGGCTGGCGGCGCTGCGGGCCGCCGTGGAGAGCTCCGGCGGGGACGAGCAACTCGCGGAGCTGCGCGGCTGGTTGGCCGGGGAGGACGTTCCCGCCGGGCTGCTGATCGGGCCCGAGCTGCGCTGGGCCGCGCTGGCGCGGCTGGCCGCGCTCGGCCGGCTCGACGAGGCGCAGATCGCGGCGGAACTCGCCCGCGAGCCCGGCACCGAGGCCGAGTTCGGCGCCGCCCGCTGCCGGGCCGCCCGGCCCGACGCCGACGCCAAGGCCCGCGCCTGGCGGGACCTGTTCACGCCCGACGCGATGTCCAACCGGCTGCTGGAGGCCACCGCGCGCGGCTTCTGGGCCTCCGGCGACACGGCCGAGAAGGCGCAGTACGCGCTGCGGTACTTCGAGCGGATCGGCGAGGCCGCGAACCGCGGCGACATCATCGCGCGACAGCTCGGCGAAACCCTGTACCCGGTCGCCCAGGCCACCCCGGAGGTGCTCGCCGCCGCCGAACAGGCCCTGGCCGACCCGGAGTTGACACCCTCGCTGCGCCGCAACCTGATCGACTGCACGGACGACCTGCGCCGCGCCCGGGCGGTCCGGGTGGCGTTCGAGCAGAGCTGACGGTGACCGGCGGGGGCGCCACGGGGTGCCCCCGCCGTGGGGGGTGAACCAACGCCAGTCGCAGGAGGGTTGAGGCTCTCCGGTGGGCGGCGGGTGGCGGCACGGCGCTGCGCGCCGCCGGGGGCGGATGAACCGGATTGCGCCGCAGCGGAGTTGAGGGCTGCCGCGCAGCCGGCGGGACCCGAGGTGCCGGGCCGGGGGCGTGGTGCTGCGGGCGGGATGATCGATGAACTGGCGTGCTTCGCGCGGGAGGTGGGGCCGGCAGGGCGGGCGTGGGTGCGGTGCTGTGTCGGGCGGGGCCTGGGCCGAGGTGCTTCGCTCAGCGGGCGAGTGTGGCGCGGCGCGCGCGGCGTGGCCGCTGAGGCCGCTCACATGGCGGAGACGGGGGCCACGGCGCAGCTGGTGCAGCCTCCGGCCGCGAGGCGTCGGGCGAGCCGCGGGCATCCGGCTGCTGAACCGGCTCGTGTCGCAGGGGGGTGGGGTGCTCGGCGGGCTTGGTGTTTTCTGAACCGGCTTCCGTGTCAGCGGAGTTGAAGGAACCGGTTCGGCCGGCGCAGCCTGCGGGACCCGAGGTGCCGGGCCGGGGGCGTGGTGCTGCGGGCGGGATGATCGATGAACTGGCGTGCTTCGCGCGGGAGGTGGGGCCGGCAGGGCGGGCGTGGGTGCGGTGCTGTGTCGGGCGGGGCCTGGGCCGAGGTGCTTCGCTCAGCGGGCGAGTGTGGCGCTGCGCGCGCGGCGTGGCCGCTGAGCCCCCGCGCTCACATGGCGGAGACGGGGCCACGGCGTAGCTGGTGCAGCCTCCGGCCGCGAGGTGTCGGGGCACGCGGGCATGCCGGTTGCTGATCCGGCTCGTGTCGCAGGGGGGTGGGGTGCTCGGCGGGCTGGGTGGTTTCTGAACCGGCTTCCGTCTCAAAGGAGTTGAAGGATCCACTTCGGTCGGCGCAGGCGTAGGGCGCGAGGTGTCGGGGCGCGCGGGCATCCGGCTGCTGATCCGGCTCGTGCCGCAGGGGGGTGCTCGGCGGGCTGGGTGGTTTCTGAACCGGATTCTGTCTCAACGGAGTTGAAGGCCCCCGTGCGGCCGGCGCAGGCGTAGGGCGTGAGGTGCCTGCGCGGGGGCGTCAGAAGGTGCCGCGGGTGGCGACGGCGCGGGGGGTGGGGAGGGCGAAGGCGGAGGCGGTCCAGGTTTCGGGGGTTTCGGGGGTGGGGGCGGCGATGGCGCCGGTGACGGTGAAGGTGTAGAGGCCGGGGGCGAGCGGGTGGTCGGCGGGGGTGGTGAAGCGGTAGATCAGGGTGTCGCGCTCCAGGGCGACGGTGGCGACCGCGCCGGGGAGGTCGGTGGCGGGGGTGGTGCCGGGGAGCGCGGCGGGGCGGGCGAGGCGGAACTCGACCTGGAGGGCCGTCATCGTCTCGTCCAGGCGCAGTTGCAGGACGTGCCGGGTGCCGGTGCGGCCCAGGGCGTCGACCCGGGTGGTGCCGGTGAGGGGCGCGGGGGAGGGCGGGGCCGGCGAGGCGGACGGCGTCGGGGCCATCGAGGAGTGGGTGTCGCCGACCGCGGGGGCGGTGAACGACGGCGCGGGCCGGGTCGCGGGGGCCGCGGGCCGGGTGGTGGAGGCCGCCGGCGCGGAGGGTGCGGCGGGGCCGGGTGCGACCGCCGGGCGGGCGGCGGGGCGGGTGGCGCCGGGGGCGGGTGCGGCGGTCGCGGAGCCGTGCGGCGGCGCGGGGGAGGCCTGGGTGGTGGACCGCTCGTCGACGGGCGTCTCGCCGGGCGTCGGTTCGGTGGCGTCGGGGCTGGGCACCGGCGGGCCGCCGACGGTCACGCCGGGGCGGCGGCCGATCTGCTGCTGCTCGTTGAGCAGCCAGGTGGTGGCGAGGCTGATCCCGACCACGGTGGACATCGCCATGGCCGCGCCGGAGAACCGGATGGTCGGCAGCCGCAGCCGCCCGCCGAAGGGCCGGGGGCGGCCGTGCCGTCCGGTCCGGCCCGCGGCGACGGGCCGGGAGTGCTCGCGGAGCGCCACCGGGCTCCCCTTCCTGGGTATGGTCCGCGTCTGGCGTCCGGTCCGAACATGACGCCGCACCCGCTGCCGCCCGGGGTGTCCGGCGGAACGGTGCGGGAGGGACGAGACTACCAGCGGACTGACGGGCCGCCAGATTCCCGACCGAACCGGGGTGCGAATCGAGACCGGGCCCGCCGGGCGGGGCGGCCGGGGGCGGTCGGCGGGGCCCGGTGTGCAACCCCCTGCAACCGTTGCACGCGTCGAGTGCGCCGGAGCACGCTTGGCAGGTACCCAGCCGCCACGGAGAGACCGTCATGCCGCGCGACCCGCTCCCAGCCCCGTCCGACCAGCCGCTCGCCGCCACCCCCACGGGCGGCGAACCGGCCGCAGCCGTTGCGCCCACCGTGGTGGAGGAGACGCTGCTGCTGCGGATCGCGCTGGACGAGGAGCAGGTCGGCGAGGTGCGCACCCGGTTCCGCTACGACGCCGCCGCGCCGTACGAGGTGCGGCTGACCTTCCACCCCGGGCGGCCCGACGAGGCGGACTGGTTCTTCGCCCGGGACCTGCTGCGCGACGGCCTGGACTCGCTGAGCGGCCAGGGCGACGTCAAGCTGTGGCCCACCCACTGCCCGTGCCACGGCCTCACCCTGCACGTGGCGCTGGAGTCGCCGCACGGCAGCGCGCTGCTGGAGGCGTCCCGGCCGCAGGTGAAAGCCTGGCTGGAACGCACCTACCTGATCGTCCCGGACGGCCAGGAGCCCGAACTGTCCCCCAGCGACGAGGAGTTGGCGCGCCTGCTCGGTTAGCGCCGCCCGCTCGGGAGGCGGACCACGCCGTGCGCCAGGTCCGCCCGCAGGGCCCGGACGGCCGGGGCGGCGGAGCCGGGCAGCAGGTCGTAGGGGTCGTCCGGGCCGTGCACGACGGCCTGGGCGCAGGTCGTCAGACGGTACGGGCGGGCCTCCAGGAGGTGGCCCAAGTGCCGTCGCAGGCGGGAGAGTTCGGCGCGGACGGTGACGGTGCGGCCGGGTTCGGCGAACAGCGCCTCGGAGAGTTCGGCGGCGCTCAGGCCGTCGCGGTGCAGGGCCAGCAGCAGGAGCAGCTCGGTGTGCCGGGGGCTCGGGGTGTGCGACCAGGAGCCGGCGCTGCCGCTCACCCGCAGTTCGGGGCGGTCGGTGCGGCGCAGGTCGAGTTCGATCAGGCCGCCGCCGGCCTGTTCGGCGTCCGCGGCGGGCTGCGGCGCGGACGGGCGGATCAGCCAGCCGTCGGCCAGCGGCTCGACCACGCACTCGCCGAGGGTCGGCACCCAGTGCGTCCCGCCGCCCTCCCAGCTCTCGGTGGGCACCGCCAGCCGGGGCGGTGCGGGGACGCCGACCGCGGCGGCCGTCCAGCCGGCCGGGTCGACCACCAGCGCGGGGTCGCCGAAGCGGGCCAGCAGCGGCACGGCGACGGTGCGCAGCCGGTGCAGGGCCTCCAGGTGGGCGGCCCGCAGCTCGGTCTCGGCGAGGCGGGCGGCGGTGACGGCGAGGTGCCGCAGGTAGTGGTGGTCGCCGGCGGCCGGGCCGCTGAGGTCGAGCACGCCGATCGGGCGGCCGGTGCGCGGGTCGCGGATCGGGGCGCCGAAGCAGCTCCAGTTGTGGTGGCTGCGCAGGTAGTGCTCGGCGGAGTGCACCTGGGACGGGCGGCCGGTGCGGGCGGTCAGGCCGATGGCGTTGGTGCCGACCTCGTCCTCGGACCACAGCGCGCCCTGTTCGAAGCCGATCGCGTCCACGGCGCGGCGCATCCGGTGTTCGCCGTCCATCCACAGCACCCGGGCCTTCGGGTCGGAGACCGCCAGCACCAGCGGGGTGGAGTCGCCGGGCGTGAACAGGGTGGCGCGCAGTGCGGGCAGCACCGGGGCCAGGCCGGTGGTGCGGCGCAGCTCCTCCAGTTCGGCGGGCGTCAGGCGGGTGGTCTCTCGGGGGCGGTCGGGGTCGAGTCCGAGGCGGCGCAGCCGGGCCCAGGAGTCCTCGATCTCCGGCCGGACCGGGGGTTCGTCGAGGGTGGGCCGCTCGCCCGCCATGATCCGTTCGTACGCGTGGGCGGGGGCGTGCACGCGGGTCGGCGGCCGGTGGCCTCTGGTGCCGTGCTGCATGGGTCCCCCCGTCTCGACGTCGGCTGTCAGCGTAGGCCGGTCGACGTGGACACGCCGAGCCGGAGGGGGAAGGTCGCACCCCGGGCGGCCGCCGGTGCAAAATGATCGGTTCTGTGGCGGTTCGGCCGGTCAGGGGTGGGCCGGGTACTCGCCCTGGGCGGTCTCGACGGCGCGGTGCAGGTCGCTGCCGGCCTCGGCGGCGGTGGCCGCGGTGGCGGCGAGGCAGCCGGCCAGGGCGAGAGCGGCCAGCGTGCGCACGGCGCGGCGGTGGCGGGGCGGGGCGGGGGTGAGCAGGGCGCGGACCCGGCGCGGGACGGGGCCGCCGGTCGCGGCGGGGGCGAGCCCGGGGCGCGCAGGTGGGCGTTCTCGGGCAGGTGGAGGCTGA
>NZ_JBSGDD010000105.1:0-21951 GCF_053602195.1 Kitasatospora sp. NPDC004531
GCGTGCTGGTCGACTGGGTGCCCGCGCACTTCCCGAAGGACGACTTCGCGCTGGCCCGGTTCGACGGCGAGCCGCTGTACGAGCCGGCCGACCCGTTGCGCGCGGAGCACCCGGACTGGGGGACGCTGGAGTTCGACTACGGCCGCACCGAGGTCCGCAACTTCCTGGTCGCCAACGCCGTGTACTGGTGCGAGGAGTTCCACGTCGACGGCCTGCGGGTCGACGCCGTCGCCTCGATGCTCTACCTCGACTACTCCCGTCCGGACGGCGCGTGGACGCCGAACCGGGACGGCGGGCGGGAGAACTGGGACGCCGCCGCGTTCCTGCAGGAGATGAACGCGACCGTCTACCGGCGCTGCCCGGGCGTGCTGACGGTCGCCGAGGAGTCCACCGCCTGGGAGGGCGTCACTCGGCCCACCGACGCCGGCGGACTCGGCTTCGGCCTGAAGTGGAACATGGGCTGGATGCACGACTCGCTGGCCTACCTGGGCCGGGAGTCGGTGCACCGCAGGTACCACCACCACGAGATGACCTTCTCGATGGTGTACGCGTACTCGGAGAACTACATCCTGCCGATCTCGCACGACGAGGTGGTGCACGGCAAGCAGGCGCTGGTGTCGAAGATGCCCGGCGACTGGTGGCAGCAGCGCGCCAACCACCGCGCCTACCTCGGCTACATGTGGGCCCACCCGGGCAAGCAACTCCTTTTCATGGGGCAGGAGTTCGCGCAGGGTGCCGAGTGGGACCACGACAGCGGACCGCAGTGGTGGCTGCTGGGCGACGACTGGCCCGCCGCCGCCGAGCACCGCGGCATGCAGCGGCTGGTCGCCGACCTCAACCACGCCTACCGCGCCACCCCCGCGCTGTGGGAGCAGGACACCGACCCCAACGGCTTCCGCTGGCTGGACGCCGACGCCGCCGACGAGAACGTCCTCGCGTTCGTCCGGTTCGCGGCCGACGGCTCGCCGCTGGTGGCCGTCAGCAACTTCTCCCCGGTCGTCCGCCATGGGCAGCGGATCGGGCTGCCGCTGCCGGGCCGCTGGCGGACCGTGCTGGACACCGACGACGCCCGCTACGGCGGCAGCGGCTCCACCGCGACCCGCCGCGTCGAGGCCGAGCCCGTCCCGTGGCACGGCCGGGACCACAGCGCCGTGCTGACCCTTCCCCCGCTGGCCACCATCTGGCTGTCACCCGAGGAGCATCATGGAGCCTGAACTCGCCCGCCGCCTGGTCAAGGCGTACGACATCCGCGGCCTGGTGCCGCAGGAGCTGGACGAGGCCGCCGCGTACCGGATCGGCGCCGCCTTCACCGCGCTGACCGGGGCCGCCGAGATCGCCGTCGCCCACGACATGCGCGACTCCTCGCCCGGCCTGGCCGCCGCCTTCACCCGCGGCGTGCTGGAGCAGGGCGTGGACGTGCTGGACGCCGGCCTCGGCTCCACCGACTACCTGTACTTCGTCTCCGGTCGGCTCGGCGTGCCCGGCGCGATGTTCACCGCCAGCCACAACCCGGCCGCCTACAACGGGATCAAGCTGTGCCGGGCCGGGGCCGTGCCGATCGGCGAGGGCAGCGGCCTGGAGCGGATCCGGGCCGCCCTCGTCGACCCGGCGCCGGTCGTCGCCGACCCCGTCCCGGGGACCAGGCGCGCCGAGAGCCTGCTCGACGAGTACGCCGAGCACCTGCGCTCGCTGGTCGACCTCTCCGGGCTGCGGCCGCTGAAGGTGGTGGTGGACGCGGGCAACGGCATGGCCGGGCTGACCGTGCCGCTGGTGCTGGACCACCCGCTGCTCGACATCGTCCCGATGTACTTCGAGCTCGACGGCACCTTCCCGCACCACGAGGCCGACCCGATGAAGCCCGCCAACGTCGCGGACCTGAAGGCGCGGGTCCGGGCGGAGGGCGCCGACCTGGGCCTGGCCTTCGACGGCGACGCCGACCGCTGCTTCGCGGTCGACGAGCGCGGCGAGGCGGTGCCGGCCTCCTCGGTGATCGCGCTGGTCGCCGCCCGGCTGCTGGCCGACGAGCCCGGCGGCCGGGTGGTGCACAACCTGATCACCTCGCGGTCGGCGATCGAGGTGATCGAGGAGAGCGGCGGCGTGCCGGTCCGCTCCCGGGTCGGGCACTCCTTCGTCAAGGCGCTGATGGCCGAGCACCGGGCGGTCTTCGGCGGCGAGCACTCCGGGCACTACTACTTCCGCGACTTCTGGTTCGCCGACACCGGCATGCTGGCCGCCCTGCACATCCTGGCCGAACTGTCCGCCGCGAGGCGGCCGTTGTCCAAGCTGGTGGCCGACTTCACCCGGTACGCCACCGCGGCGGAGACCAACCTGGAGGTCGCCGATCCGGCCGCCGCGCTGGCCGAGGTGGAGCGCTCGCTCGGCGACAGCGCCGCCCTGGACCGGCTGGACGGCCTGACCGCCGCCTTCGCCGACGGCGCCTGGTTCAACCTGCGCGCCTCCAACACCGAGCCGGTGCTGCGGCTGAACGCCGAGGCCGCCGACGGCCGCCGCCTGGACGACCTGCGCGGCCGGGTGCTGCGGATCGTCGCCGGCTCCTGAGACCGGCGGTCCGGCCCCGGGGAACCCCCGCTCCGGGACCGGACCGCCCACCGACCCGCTCTCAGCGCCGGGCCGGCCCGCTCACAGCCGGGTCCGCCCGGGGCGCGGCGAGGGCGCCTCGGTCGCGCTCGGCAGCGCCCGCAGGCCGACGCTGGTCAGCGCCCGCTGGTAGGCGCTCATCGCCTCCTCCGCCCGGCCGAACCGCTGCCACAGGTCGCCGACCTGCCGCCAGACCTCCGCCGAGCCGCGGTTGGCCGCGAGCTGGCCGAGCTGCCGCTCGACCGCGCGCAGCGTGGCCGCGCCCGCCTCCGGGTCGCCGCCGAGGAACTGGGCCTCGGCGAGCAGCACCCGCGCCTTGGCGGCGTCGAACCTCGGCTCGGCCCGCAGCAGCCCGAGGGCCCGGTTGGCGTGCGCCGCCGCGTCGTCGAACTGCCGCAGCTGGATGGCCAGTTGGGCCAGGCTGGTCTCGCTCCAGGCCTGCTCGGCGGCGGTGCCGGCCTCCAGCAGCCCGAGCTGGGACTCGTCCAGCAGGGTGCGGGCCCGCTCCAGGTCGGGCGAGTCCGACTCCAGGATGAGCCGGCCGTACACGCCCTTGAGCAGGGCCAGGTGCCGGACGTTGTCGGTCTCGGCCATCATCATCAGCGCCCGCTCGGTGAGGCCGAGCGCCTCGTCCACCCGGCCGCGCGACTTGGCGACCAGCGCGGCGTTCCAGTAGACCGAGCCGCGGGCGACCCGCGAGCCGGTCTGCTCGGCGACCAGCAGCAGCCGGGCCGCGACCAGGTTGGCCTGGCCGAGGTCGCCGCGCTCGCGGTAGCAGTCGATCAGGGTGGCGCCGAGCTGGATGTGGTCGTCGGTGACGTCCAGGCCGAGCGAGTCGAGCTTGCGCATCGCCCGCTCGCCCACCTCGACGCTCATGATGTGGTCGCCGGACTCCCGGTAGCAGCGGCACAGCGCCACCGCGAGCTGTGCCCACTGCGCCGAGCCGGCCACCGTGGCCGGGTCCTCGAAGAGCGTGGTGAGCAGCTGGATCGCGGCCTCCAGCCGGCCCAGCTTCTCGAACGCCAGCGCCTGGCCGAGCCGCGCCCGGTGCACCATCGCGTCGCTGAGCAGCGGCGCCGAGGCCAGTGCCTCGCTGAAGGACTGCAGTGCCTCCCCGTTGGAGCCGTTGCGCAGCGCCATGTCGCCGAACGCCACCTTGAGTTCGAGCTCCTTGACGGTGGCGTCGTCGTGCCCGGTGCGCAGGTACTCCACCGAGCACCCGACCCGTTCGGCGAGGCTCTTCAGCACCGCCTCGGACGGTGCGCGCTTGCCGGTTTCGATCAGGGACACGTAGCTGACCGAGATGTCCTCCGAGGCGAGGTCCTGTTGGTTGAGTCCGCGCTTGAGCCGGAGCTCGCGCAGGCGCTGGCCGATTCCACCCGTCCCGCTCTGCGTCTGGTCCACGCTGTCCACCTCCGAGGTGCCATTTGACTACCCTTTTTACAGGATCGTCCCCAGGCAGCCAAGAAGTCTCCAGCGCCTTCGTTCTCGACTTTTTTCGGGTCGACCTGCCGTTGTACGGAGCCTCTGGCTTTCCTTGCGGCCGATGCATTGACAGAGCCTGTCAAGCCGGATTGACTCTCCATGTCAACTTGATGCGGCCCGCGGAGGGCCCACCTGGAAAGGCACAGCCATGTCCAAGACACTGACCGCCCGCCTCGCCGCTCTGTTCGCCGTGACCGCCCTCGCCCTGGCCTTCGGCCCGCTCGCCACCACCAGCCACGCCGGCACGGTCGAGGCGGCCCGGGTGGGCGTCGTCGTCTCCGACGACCCGGGCGCCGGCGGCTGCTGCTGACCCCACCCCGCACGGCCCCCGGAACCGGCTCGGACCAGAAGGGATCCGCCATGCGCGTCTCCATCCTGACCAGGGAGTACCCGCCCGAGGTGTACGGCGGCGCCGGCGTCCACGCCACCGAGCTCACCCGGGCGCTGCGCCGCCTCGCCGAGGTGAACGTCCACTGCTTCGGCGAACCCCGGCACGAGGAGGGCACCCGCGCCCACGCCGTGCCCGAGGCACTGCGCGGCGCCAACCCCGCGCTCGGCTTCCTGGGCGCCGGTCTCGAAGCGGCGGCCGAGTGCGCCGGCTCCGACCTGGTGCACAGCCACACCTGGTACGCCAACGGCGCCGGCCGGGTGGCCGGGCTGCTGCACGGCATCCCCCACGTCATGACCGCGCACAGCCTGGAACCGCTGCGGCCCTGGAAGGCCGAGCAGCTCGGCGGCGGCTACGCGCTCTCCTGCTGGCTGGAGCGCACCGCCGCGCTGTCCGCGGACGCCGTCATCGCGGTGTCCCGGGCGATGCGCGAGGACGTCCTCTCGGTCTACCCCGAGATCGCGCCCGACCGCGTCCACGTGATCCACAACGGCATCGACACCGATGCCTACCGCCCCGACCGCTCACCCGCGGTGCTGGAACGGTTCGGCCTCGACCCCCACCGGCCGATCGTGCTGTTCGTCGGCCGGGTCACCCGCCAGAAGGGCCTGCAGCACCTGCTCAGGGCAGCCTTCGAGCTCCGCCCGGAGGCTCAGCTGGTGCTGTGCTGCGGGCAGCCGGACACCCCCGAGATCGCCGCCGAGGTGGACACCCTGGTGGCCGATCTGGCCCGGCGGCGCAGCGGCGTGGTCCGGATCGACGGAATGCTCGACCCGCTGAGCGTGCGCCAACTGCTCAGCCACGCGGCGGTGTTCGTGTGCCCCTCGCTGTACGAGCCGATGGGCATCGTCAACCTGGAGGCGATGGCCTGCGAGACCGCCGTGGTGGCCACCGCGGTCGGCGGCATCCCCGAGGTGGTCGAGGACGGGCGCACCGGGCTGCTGGTGCCGTACGAGCGGCGGGACGACGCCACCGGCGAGCCGGCCGACCCGGCAGCCCTGGCCCAGGGGCTCGCCGCGGCCGTCAACGCGCTGCTGGAGTCCCCCGGCCAGGCCGAGAAGTTCGGCCTGGCCGGGCGGGAGCGGGCGGTCCGGGAGTTCTCCTGGAACCGGGTCGCCGAGCGCACCCTCGACGTCTACGGCGCGGTGCTGGCCGGGCGCTGACCGGGCGAGCCGGTACTCGGACTGCCGGTGCTCAACTCGCCGGTGCTCGGCCCGCCGGTGCTCGGCCCGCCGGGGTGAGCACCGGCTCCGCCGCGACCCGCGGCCCGGCCCGCAGCACCAGCAGCGCGGGCCCGGCCAGCACGGTGGCGGCGACCGCGACCACCAGCAGCGCCGCGTACAGCCGCCCGCCGATCAGGCCGGCCTGCTGGCCGGCGGTGAGCAGGACGATCTCGGTCAGGCCCTTGGTGTTCATCAGGACGCCGAGCCGCAGGCTGTCCCGCCAGGGCAGCCCGCCGCGTCGCCCGACGGCCGCGCAGGGCAGGATCTTGGCCGCCGTCGAGACGGCGAGCACCGTCCCGACCAGGGCGAGGAAGCCGGGGTCGGCCAGGTCGGCGCCGAGGTCGACCTGCTGGCCGGCGCCGAGGAAGAAGCAGGGCAGCAGCACGGCGGAGAGAGTGCCGAGGCCGGTGGCGGCGGTGGCCGGCAGCTCGCCGTGCGGGCCCCGGACGGACGGCCACAGCAGTCCGAGCACCAGGCCGCCGAACAGCGTGTGCAGGCCGAGCGCGGAGGAGAGGGCCGCGGCCAGGCAGACCGCGCCGAGCAGCAGCGCGGCCCCCGAGCGGCCGCCGGTCGTGACGCGGCCCGTGCTCCGGTCCGGGTCGCCACCGGTGCGGGCGCGGCGGCGGGCGAGCAGTCCGGCGCCGGCGACGCCGGCCAGTGCGAGCGCCAGGTGTCCGGCCGACAGGGTGCCGGCCAGCCAGAGGGCGAGGGCCAGCAGCGTCCAGCAGGCGCCGTCGCCGACGGCCGCGGCGGCCAGGCTGAGCCGGCCCTCGGGTGTGCCGTCCATTCCCCGGTCGTGCAGGATCCGGGCCAGCACGGGCACGGCGGTGACGCCGAGCGCGGCGGCCAGGAAGACCGCAAAGGAGCCGGGCGAGCCGTGCGGCCCGAGCCCGCCGGAGCGGATCAGCCAGGGCGCCAGCGCGAGGCCGACCAGGCCCGGCACCGCCACCGACACCGCGGCCAGCGGCAGCGGCGAGCGGTGCCCGGCGGCCCGGCGGGTCCGGGCCTCCGCCGCGAGCTGCGCGCCGATCTCGAACGCGTAGAGGGAGACGGCGAGTTGGGCGAGTCCGCCGAGGACGGTCAGCGGCGCGCCGGTGAACAGCTGTCGGTGCAGGTCGGGCAGGACGCGTCCGAGCAGGGTCGGCCCGAGCGCGATCCCGATCGCGATCTCGCCGATCACCGCCGGCTGGCCGAACCGCCGGGCGAGCCGGGCGGCGCCGAGGCTGAGGGCCAGCACGGCGGCGAGGGCGAGGAGGAGCCGGGTGGTGGGATCCAAGGACATCTGAGCCCCCGATATTTACTTAAGGATTGACAGCCTGAAATCTAGGTCGTCACATCAGAGGCTGTCGATGGACCGTCACAACCCGGGTCGTACTGTGGAAAGTCCGTGCAGGGGTCGTCGGGAAGGCGCGACCTGGACGATCGCCGACTGCGCTCAGCAGAACGTCGCGCGCCGGGACGCGCGCCCCTCGCGCTCCCGGCGGACGTAGTGCGTCAGGGTGTCGTGGTTGCCGAGCCAGCGCAGCGCGAGCGGGCAGCGGGCCACGGGGCGCCAGTGGGCGGCGAGTTCGGCGAAGAAGGCGTCGTCGGCGCAGAGGCCGCCGGGGCGGTCGCCGAGGTAGAGCAGGTGGTCGCCGCGGTAGGCGCGCAGCGCCTCCAGCGCCATCGGGTCGCGGTGCGGGGGCCAGATCAGGGCGAGCGCGCGCTCCGGATGGGCGGCGGCGTCCTCGGCGGCGCGGCCGGGGCGGACGTCGGTCCAGCGGAACCGATCGGTCCAGCCGTTGAGCTCGGTGCGGGCCTCGGCGTCGGTGGCCAGCACGTCCACGCCGTGCGCGCGCAGCCGGGCGGCCCAGTAGCCGCTGCCGGCGCCGACCTCCAGCAGGCCGCGCCCGCCGAGCCGTTCGGCGATCCAGTCGAGCGCGGTGCGGGTGACGGGCGCCCAGCTGTAGATCCGGGACAGCTCCTGCCGGCGCGGCAACGGCGGCCCGGCGTCGGCCGGGAGGTGGTCGAACACCTCGACGACGACGGTGCCGCCCGCCCCCTCCCGGCGCAGCGCCGGGTACCACAGCAGCGGCACCATCTGCGGGTTGTGGACGGCGAATTCGACGTCCGGTGCGGGCAGCAGCTCGCCGAGCTGCCGGAACGGCCGGCCCCAGCCGGGGTGGTGGAGCTCCCCGCGCTCGGCCCAGAGCCGGATCAGCCGCTCGGCGGTCCGCGCGACCAGCTCCGCCGCCGGGTCGTCGGCCGCTGCCCGCACCATGCGCGTCAGAGCGACATGTGGTCGGTGACGGACAGCGCCATGTGGTCCGGCACCGCGATGCCGCCGACGGGCTGGACGACGGCGTGCGCCTCGACGGCCACGCCGCTCGGGGCGACGTCCCACTCCAGGCCGGTGGCGCCGACGACGGCGGCGGCGGCCAGCGCGGTGGTGGCGGCGGCGATCAGGGCGGTTTGACGCTTGCTCAGTTCCATGGCGGTACCCCCGGGTTGAGTGTCGATGGTGATCGCCATGCTAGGCGGCCGTCCACCCGCGATCAATCCATTTCTTGAACGAACCGTTCAACACGACCCATTGACGCCGACTGGTTCACCGGCCCATGCTGTCCCCATGACCGACACCCCCGCGCAGCCCGCCGACCCGTTCGCCCTGCCCGATCCGGAGGCCGCCCGGGCGCAGCGCGTCTACGCCTCGCTGTTCCGGATCGCCGAACGCCACGCCGCCACCGACGCGCAGCGCCGCCGCCAGACCAACCCGGCGATGCCCGCCCCGCACGAGGCGGTCCGGCTGGTGGCCTTCCTGCTCAGCGGCGCCGCCCTGCCCGAGGAGGGCGAACCCGAGGTGGACCGCGCCGACCTGACGGCCGCCCTCACCCTGCTCCCCCTGGTCCGCGCCGAACTCGACGAACTCGAAGCCGGCCTGCTCACCATGGCCCGCGG
The DNA here is from genome assembly GCF_053602195.1 of Kitasatospora sp. NPDC004531. Classification (NCBI taxonomy): domain Bacteria; kingdom Bacillati; phylum Actinomycetota; class Actinomycetes; order Kitasatosporales; family Streptomycetaceae; genus Kitasatospora; species Kitasatospora sp. NPDC004531. The sequence continues at coordinate 8,632 of NZ_JBSGDD010000105.1, forward strand.
CCGCGGCATGACCTGGCAGGAGATCGCCTTCGGCCTCGGCCTCGGCACCCCCCAGGCCGCCCGCCAGCGCCACGAACGCCTGAGCGACCGCACCACCCCCGCCGACCAGTCCTGACGGCGGGGGCGTCGCGGCACACCGGTCAGCCGGTGTAGGTGATGTCCCAGTGCTTGCCCCGCTCCTGGTTGTGCTTCTCCAGGACGTACTCGGCGGAGGCGGTGGTCCACCGCGGGTCCTTGTTCTTGCCCCGGGTACCGTCCCGGTGGAAGTGGTCCGCGATGAACGTCGACACGCAGGAGTCGGGGCTGACATCGAGCTTGTAGCCGTTGCCGTGGGTCCGCCCCTTCCCCGTCCCGTGCGGGTGGACCTCGGCGGCGCCGGTGATCAGCACCGCGCAGCGGCTGCGCTTCTTGAGGTCGACGGCGAGGTCGAGGGTCGCGGCGAGGATGCCGTCGAAGCTGGTGCAGCCCTCGCCGTACTTGTCCGAGCAGTGCTTGCTGGAGGTCCACTCCACGCCGGCGGCCCGCAGTCGGGCGGTGGCCTCGGCGTGCGTCAGCCGCGCCTGGGCGGCGTCGGCGGTGGCGCCCGTGCCGACCACCGGGCCGACGAGGGCCGCGAGGGCGAGGGCCGCCCCGGCGGCACGGGTGGCGAGGGTACGGATGTCGATGCGACGCATTGTCACTCCTTCGTGTTCGCCCCTGAGTTCGGACATGCGGCAGCAGGCCAGCCAGGGAGCGGGGGGATTCGCCGGGAGTGCCTCACCGGCTGCACCACAGCTTTGCGCGGCCGGACGCCGGACTTCTACGCTGTGCGGTCCGTCGGCCCATACCGGAATATCCACGCCGTATACATGGGCCGTGACCTGGGAGTATGCACAGGCCGAGGCGAAGGGGTAGCACACGAATGCCGCACAGCCGACCCGGTGGGCCTGCCGAGGAACCCGATCCACCGCACCCACCGGCGCGCCCGGAACTGGCCCGCCTGCTGCGCCAGTGGCGCCGGGACGCCGGCGACTGGTCGCAGTCCGCCGTCGCCCGGAAGGCCGGCCTCGCGCAGGGCACGCTCTCCCGCTACGAGACCGGTGCCCAACTGGCCCCGCACCGGGTCGTCCGGCTGCTGGCCCACCACTACCGGCGTCCGGAGAGCGAGCTGGCCCGCGCGCTCGCGCTCTGCACCCGGGCCGAGGAAGAGGGGCGCGGCCCGGACACCGTCGACCCCGAGCCGAGCGAGACCGAGCAGGAGGAGCACCGGGCGCACCCGCGGTCCCGCCGCCGGCTCGGGGCCGTGGCCGCCGTGCTCGCCGCCGTGTCGATCGGCGGCGGCCTCGTCCTCGCTCTGCGGGACGGAACCACGGCCGGCCCCGGCTCGCCCGCCGCCCTGCCGCCCGCCCCGGCGAGCGCCGCGCCGACCGCCTCCTGCCTCGCCGAGAGCTGCGTCCACGTCGAACCGACGACCACCGTCTGCCAGGACGGCGCCGTCACCACCGACGAGGGACGGGAGTTCGGCGTGCTGGTCGAGCTCCGCTACAGCGAGGCCTGCCGTGCCGTCTGGGCCAGGATGGACGGCGGCTCGCCCGGTGACCGCATCCAGGTCTTCGGCACCGAGGGCGACCCGCCCGAGCAGGAGGAGTACCGCCAGCAGAGCGGGCACACCGCGCACACCAAGATGGTGCGGGCCGGCGCGTCGCCCGGTGCCCGGGCCTGCGCGATGATCGACGCCCGGGGCGCCTTCTGCGCCACACCGATCCCCGCCTCCGCCCGACCGGGCGGCTGACGGGTCGCCGGAAACGCCCGAAGGCCCCCACCCGGCAGGGGTGGGGGCCTTCGGCTACCGATTGCTGTACTCCGCCCGGCAGCAGGGCCGGCTGAGCACCACGGAGGACGTGGTCCGGCGACGTTGCCGGGCGGAGGGCCTCCGACTCATAACCCGACGGATCGGGTCTGTCCGCTTACTTGCTGGAGGCGAGTTCCTTCTTCGGCTCGGCCGCGGCGGCGGGCTTCGGCGGGGCGGTCGCCTCCTGGAAGGCGTCGAACGGCTTCTCCATCTCCGAGAGGCCGACGGTCTCGCGCTTGAGGAACATCGCCAGCGTCCAGTCGGTGAAGACCCGGATCTTGCGGTTCATGGTGGGGACCATCGCGCCGTGGTACAGGCGGTGGAAGTACCAGGCGAGGCGGCCCTTGAGCTTGACCTTGCCGAACAGGATCGCCACGCCCTTGTGCAGGCCGAGGCCGGCCACCGCGCCGAGGTTCTTGTGCTTGTACTCGGCCTGCGGGAAGCCGCGCATGCCGGCCACCACGTTGTCGCCGAGGACGGCGGCCTGACGGACGGCGTGCTGCGCGTTCGGCGGGCACCAGGCGCCCTCACCGGCGGCCAGGTCGGGGACCTGGGCGTTGTCGCCGGCCGCCCACACGTAGTCGAAGCCCTGGACCTGCAGGGTCGGCTTGGTGTCGACGTGGCCGCGCGGGCCGAGCGGCAGACCGAAGCGGTTGACGACCGGGTTCGGCTTCACGCCGGCGGTCCACACGATGGTCGAGGCGTCGAACTCCATGCCGTTCTTCAGCACCACGTGCTGGTCGACGCAGGAGTCCATCGAGGTCTCGATGTAGACCTCGATGTTGCGCTCCTCCAGGCGGCCCTTGGTCCACAGACCCAGGTCCGGGCCCATCTCGGGGAGGATGCGGTTGGCCGCCTCCACCACGATGAAGCGCATGTCGTCGCGGCTGACGGTCTTGTAGATCTTGGCGGCGTCGCGCGCCATGTCCTCGATCTCGGCGACCGTCTCGATGCCGGCGAAGCCGCCGCCGATGACGACGAAGGTCAGCGCCTTGCGGCGGACGTCCTCGTCGGTGGTGGACTCGGCCTTGTCCAGCTGCGCCATGACGTGGTTGCGGAGGCTGATCGCCTCTTCCACCGTCTTCATGCCGATGCCGTGCTCCGCCAGACCCGGGATCGGGAAGGTGCGGGAGACCGAGCCGGTCGCGACGACCAGGTACTCGAAGGGCAGTTCGTAGGAGTCGCCCGCCGCGGGCTGGATGGTGGCGACCTTGCGGGCGTGGTCCACCTCGGTCACGTGACCGGTGAGCACCTCCGCCTTCTTCAGGGCGCTGCGCAGCGGCGCGACGAGGTTGCGGGGGGCGACGTTGCCGCCGGCCGCCTCCGGGAGGAAGGGCAGGTACGTCATGTACGACCGCGGGTCGACGACCGTGACGGTCGCTTCGCCGTAGCGCATCTTCTTGAGGATGCGCATCGCGGCATACAGGCCGACGTAACCACCGCCGACAATGAGGATGCGAGGACGCTCCGTGGTGCTCATATCCGAAAGTATCCACCCCCGCCTGATGGGCCGTTCGTGAGGCCCATCACAAGCTCCTGGACACCGGCTGCTACACTGCGCGCCCGCACTTCCGCGCCCGGCCCTTCCCCCGCCCGCCACGGGCGGCCCGCCGTGATCGTCGGGGCACCCGGTGCCGCGCTGAGCAGCAACGATCCTTGCGGCACACGGGTTCCCGAGTGAGCATTCGATTTCTTCGGCATGAACGGCGCGTTGCCTGCGATCCCATGAACGAGTCGCCCCGGGCGCCTTCGGTCCCACATATCGGACGGACCGGACACCGCGCTGGGCCGAAAGGCCCGTTCGCCATGTGAAGAAATTCACGAAGCTTCTTGCCCCGACACGCCGGGAGGCCCCGGGAGGGCTTCCCGGGGCGCCCGGATCAGGCGATCGACCAGGCGATGCCGTCCAGGATGTCGTGCTCGGAGACCAGCAGCTCGGCGGCCCCGGTGCGCTCCATGATCTCCAGCAGCACCAGCGCGCCAGCCGCGATCACGTCGACCCGGCCGGGGTGCATCACGGGGACGGCGGCCCGCTCGGCGTGCGAGGAGTGCAGCAGCCACTGGGCGGTGTCCCGGACCTGCTGGACGGTCAGCACCGCGTGGTGGATCCGCTCGGAGTCGTAGCCGGGCAGTTCCAGCGCGATCCCGGCGACCGTGGTGACCGTCCCGGCCAGGCCGACCAGGGTGGCGCCCTCGGTCAGCGGGACGCTCGCCGCCACGGTGTCCAGCGCGGCCCGGATGTCGGCCCGGGCGGCGGCGATCTGCTCCTCGGTGGGCCGGCCGCCCGCGAAGTGACGCTCGGTCATCCGCACGCAGCCGATGTCCATCGAGTGCGCGGCCCGCACGTCCTGCTCGCCGAGCACGAACTCGGTGGAGCCGCCGCCCAGGTCGAACACCAGGTACGGCGGGCGGTGCGGGCCGCCGAGCAGCTCGCGGGTGGCGCCGGTGAAGGACAGCCGGGCCTCCTCGTCGCCGCTCACCACGCTCGGGGTGACGCCCAGGATCTCCTTGACGCCGGCGGTGAACTCGGCGGCGTTCTCGGCGTCCCGGGAGGCCGAGGTGGCGACCATCCGGATCCGCTCCGGGCCGACCCCGTAGGCGGCGATGACCTCCGCGTACTCGCGGCAGGCCGCGAAGGTGCGGGCCAGTGCCTCGGGGTGCAGCCGGCCGGTCCGGTCGACGCCCTGGCCGAGCCGGACGATCAGCATCCGGCGGTCGAGGTCGGTGATCTCCCCGGTCTCCGGATCCAGGTCGGCGATCAGCAGGCGGATCGAGTTGGTGCCGCAGTCGATCGCGGCGACCCGGGTGGTGCTCACGACTCGTCACCCTCCACTGCGTCCTCGGCGGCCTCGGCGTCCCCGGCGGCCTTGCGGGCGGCGGCGCGCTCGGCGGTCAGCGCCTCCTTGGCGGCGATCGTCGCGGCGTGGTCCTCGGCCTTGGCGCGGTTGCGGGCGACCCGCTCACCGGCGGCCTCGACCTCGGCCGGGCTGACGCACGGGCCCTTGGCCCACCAGTCCTCCAGCATGCCGATCGCCTCGTCGCCGAGCGGGTTGACGCCCTCGCCGGCCGCCAGCGAGTGGCCGACCAGCACGTGCAGGCACTTGACCCGGTCGGGCATGCCGCCGGCGCTGGGGAAGCCCTCCAGCACCTCGATGGCGTCCCGGCGGGCGATGTAGTCCTCGTGCGCGGCCCGGTAGGCGGCGGCCAGCTCCGGGTCCTCGGCGAGCCGGGCGGTCTGCTCCTTCATCACGCCGTCCGCCTCCAGGGTGCCGATCAGCGAGGCGGCCTTGGGGCAGGTCAGGTAGTAGAGCGTCGGGAACGGCGTGCCGTCGGGCAGCCGGGGCGCGGTCTCCACCACGTCCGGGTTGCCGCACGGGCAGCGGTGCGCGACGGAGCGCAGGCCGCGCGGGACCCGGCCGAGCTGGGCGGCGATCGCGGCGACGTCTTGGTCGGAGACAGGAGGGTTCTGGTGGCTCATCAGCAGTCTGTTCGTCAGGTGGGGGGCGGGTGTCAGGGTGCCGCGGGCGGGGCGGCGAGTGCGGTGTCGGCGGCGTCCACCGAGTCCCAGAAGGCGGAGTACCAGGGGCGGGCGGCCTTGGGCCGGCCGGCGCCGTCCGAGGAGGACTGCTTGTCGCCCGGCGCGGGCGGCGGGGCCACCGACACGAACGGGGTCTCGCCCGGCAGCGCGTAGTGCAGCCGCTCCCGGGCCTGGGCCTTGACGTACTCCGGGTCCTGCCAGCGGGCCTTGGCCCGGCGCAGTTCGTCGACCTGCTGGCGGGCGTGTTCGGCCTTGGCCCGCTGATCGGCGATCTCCGCGCGCTGCGCGATGTACTGCCGGGTCGGGTAGGCGAGTATCGCCACCAGCGAGCACAGGACGAGCACCAGCACGGTGGCCCGGCTGGTGAAGCGCGGGCGCGCCGCCAGTCCGGGGATCCTCCACTTGGCCATCTGGTCGCCCCTCCTGCGCATGCCGGTGCCCCGGCCCACCCTACGCGGTGGAGGCCGGGGCACCGGTCACAACAGGCTCAGCGGCTGGATCAGCCCTTGCTGTGCTTACTTGTCCGCGGAGCGGAAGCGCGGGAACGCGCCGCGGCCCGCGTACTCGGCGGCGTCGTCGAGGATCTCCTCGATGCGCAGCAGCTGGTTGTACTTGGCGACGCGCTCGGAGCGGGCCGGGGCTCCGGTCTTGATCTGGCCGCAGTTGGTGGCGACGGCGAGGTCGGCGATGGTGACGTCCTCGGTCTCGCCGGAGCGGTGCGACATCATGCAGCGGTAGCCGTTGCGCTGGGCCAGCTCGACGGCGTCCAGGGTCTCGGTGAGCGAGCCGATCTGGTTGACCTTCACCAGCAGCGCGTTGGCGGTGCCGGTCTCGATGCCCTTGCGCAGGCGCTCCGGGTTGGTGACGAACAGGTCGTCGCCGACCAGCTGGACCTTGTCGCCGAGCTTGTCGGTGATGGCCTTCCAGCCGTCCCAGTCGGACTCGTCCAGCGGGTCCTCGATGGAGACCAGCGGGTAGGCGGCGACCAGCTCGGCGTAGTACTCGACCAGCTCGGCGGCCGACAGCGGCTTGCCCTCGAACTGGTAGGCGCCGTCCTTGTAGAACTCGGAGGCGGCGACGTCCAGGGCGAGCGCGACGTCCTTGCCCGGGGTGTAGCCGGCCTTCTTGATGGCCTCGGTGATGAGGTCCAGGGCCTCGCGGTTGGAGTCCAGGTTCGGGGCGAAGCCGCCCTCGTCGCCCAGGCCGGTGGACAGCCCGCGCTCCTTCAGCACGCCCTTGAGGGTGTGGTAGACCTCGACGCCCCAGCGGACGGCCTCGGAGAAGGACTCCGCGCCGATCGGGGCGATCATGAACTCCTGGATGTCGACGTTGGAGTCCGCGTGCGAGCCGCCGTTGAGGATGTTCATCATCGGGACGGGCAGCACGTGGGCGTTCGGGCCGCCCAGGTAGCGGAACAGCGGCAGGTCGCTGGCCTCGGAGGCGGCGTGCGCGACGGCCAGCGAGACGCCGAGGATGGCGTTGGCGCCGAGCGAGGACTTGTCCGGGGTGGCGTCCAGGTCGAGCATGGCCTGGTCGATCAGGCGCTGCTCGGTGGCGTCGTAGCCGACCAGCTCCGGGCCGATCTGCTCGATGACGGCCAGCACGGCCTTCTCGACGCCCTTGCCGAAGTAGCGGTTCTTGTCGCCGTCGCGGAGCTCCAGCGCCTCGAAGGCGCCGGTGGAGGCGCCCGAGGGGACAGCCGCACGACCGGTGCTGCCGTCGTCGAGACCGACCTCGACCTCGACCGTGGGGTTGCCGCGGGAGTCGAGGATCTCACGGGCTACGACGACATCAATGGACGGCACGAGGCATCTCCTAGCGGAAGCGGATGTGTGGTCGTTACGCCCAGAGCCTAGCCGCAGACATCCCCGCGGCCACGCCCGGCCGGGCTCCGTCTCACCGTGTGGCCCGGCTACTCACTGGTAGTTCACCTGTTTGCCCGCCGCCGGATCGCTCCGGACGGCGCGAACTGTGCTGCGCGCGCCCGGAGCGGACGGATCATCGGTCGGGCCGGCGCCGGACCGGCCGCGGGGGTCAGAGCGAGAGCACCTGGCCGGGGACGATCAGGTCGGGGTTGCCGCCGATCACGTTGCGGTTCGCCTGGAACAGCTTCTCCCAGCCGCCGGACAGGTGCTGCCGGTCGGCGATCTGGGACAGCGTGTCGCCCTGCCGCACCGTGTAGGTGCCGCCGAGGGCCTGCGAGGTGGTGGCCGGCTTCGGCGACTTGTAGCTCTGCTGCGGCTGCTGCGCCTTGGGAGCCTGCTGCTGCGCCTTCGGCTGGGCCTTCGGCGTCTTGGTGGCCTTGGTCGACTGCTGCTGCGGCGCGGTGGAGCGCTGCTCCGAGCGGGAGGCGGTGTCCTGGGAGCCGCTGCCGCCGCCCTTGGTCAGGCCGGCCTTGACCGAGCAGACCGGCCAGGCGCCGGGGCCCTGGGAGGCGAGCACCTTCTCGGCCACCGAGATCTGCTGGGCGCGGCTGGCCTGGTCGGCGCGGGAGGCGTACTGGGCGCCGCCGTAGGCACGCCAGGTGGAGGAGGAGAACTGCAGGCCGCCGTAGTACCCGTTGCCGGTGTTGATGGACCAGTTGCCGCCGCTCTCGCACTGGGCGACCTTGTCCCAGGTGGAGGCGGGCGCGGCCGCCGCGCCGGTGGCGGACAGCAGCGGCAGGGCCAGGCCCACGGAGGCCACGCCGGCTGCGGCGACGGCCTTCTCGGCCTTGGTGCTACGACGATGGCGGCCGGAACCGGTGAACAGCATGGGACTTCCTCTCCGCACGCCTGCGAGGTGAGCTGTCGGGTTCGGACCGGGAGGCTGGCCCGGCCGCCGGGGAGTCGGGACGCGACTGCTGCGTCCGCTCCCGGGCGGCTTCACCCCGAGCCGTCAAAACTGCGACGGCGTTCACACCTTGGGTCCCCCGCTCCTGTCCGAATTCCTGGTCGGTGTCCCGAGGACGCGGCGGACAGGACTCGGCGTGCCGCGATCGGGGCCCACAGCTGCGGGCAAATCGGAGAGTAAGCAGACCTGATGAGCAATCACAAGCTCATATATCCACCATCACGCCGAAATTACGGACCTTCACTTCTCGTGCACAAACCGTCCACGTATGTCCGTATTGCCCGGGGCGGGGGCGCACCGCGCGCCCCTGGCAGGGGAGTTGGCGGTCACGGACCGGAGCTGGGCGGCGGCGGTCGAAACCGGGTCAGCGGGGCGTGAAGGAGACCGGGAGTTCGCGCAGCCCGCGCATGATCAGGCCGCCGCGCCAACGGAGTTCGGCCGGGTCGGCGGCGAGCTGGAGATCCGGCAGCCGTGTCAGCAGTGTGCCGATCGCGCGCTGCCCTTCGAGCCGGGCCAGCGGCGCGCCGATGCAGTAGTGGATGCCGTGTCCGAAACCCAGGTGCGGATTGTCCGCGCGGGCCAGGTCGAGGGTGTTCTCCGCCGCGAACCGGGCCGGGTCGCGGTCGGCGGCGGCCAGCACCACCAGCACCGGGTCGCCCACCGGGATGTCCACCCCGCCGATGCTCAACGGCCGGGTGGCGAACCGCCAGGTGGCCAGCTCCACCGGGCCGTCGTAGCGCAGCAGTTCCTCGATGCCGGTCTCCAGCAGGCCGGACTCGCCGCGCTCCAACGAGCCCTGGAGCAGGGCGCGTTGGCCGGGGTTGCGGAAGAGGGCGAACAGTCCGTTTCCGACCAGGTTGATGGTGGTCTCGAAGCCGGCGAAGAGCAGGATGAAGGCCATCGCCGCGGCCTCGTTCTCGCTGAGGTGCTCGCCGTGGTCACTGGCCCGGATCAGGCCGGAGATCAAGTCGTCGCCCAGGTCGGCCCGTTTGCGGTGGATCAGGTCGGCCAGGTAGGCGCGGATCTGCTTGACGGCCCGGCCCACTCCCCCGCGCTTGCCGCCGGTGTGGCGGATCATCATGCCCGCCCAGTCGCGGAGTTCGTCCTGGTCCTCGGCGGGGACGCCCAGCAGGTCGCAGATCGCGTAGATCGGCAGCGGGAAGGCGAACTCGTGGATCAGGTCGGCCTCGCCGCGCCCCGCGAAGGAGTCGATCAGGCGGTCGGTGAGCTGCTGCACCCGCGGCTCGAACTCGGCGACCCGGCGCGGGGTGAAGGCCTTCGACACCAGGCGGCGCAGCCGGGTGTGGTCCGGCGGGTCGATGTTCAGCAGGTGCGTCATCAGGTCGGCCTGGCGCTCGCCCGGGATGCCCACCCGGCCGGTGCGGTGGGCCTGTTCGCTGTGGTGCGCGGGGTTCTTGGAGAGCCGGGAGTCGGCGAGCGCCTGCCGGGCGTCCGCGTACCGGGTGACCAGCCAGGCCTCCACCCCGCTGGGCAGCGTGGTGCGGTGCACCGGGGAGTGCTCGCGCAGCCAGGCGTACGCGGGGTACGGGTCGGCGGCGAAGTCCCAGGTGAAGAGTTGCGGGTGGGCGTCGTGGGGCTGATCTGGCATGTCTTGACCGTATCTGGAACCGCCGTCGCGTGAATCCGGTCACCTGGCGGGTAATCCCTGTTGCGGAGCGTCGGGGCGAGCCTACGATCCTCCAGAACCACGGTGGGCGGCGTGCGGACCGCCCTCGGTTCCGCTCGGAAGGGGAGCAGGCCATGCGAGTAGCCGGTGCAGTGGTGGTCATCGCGGTGCTCGACGGGGGCGAGGGGGCCGATCTGGCCCGCCGGCTCTCCGCCGCCGGGGCGGCGGGCCTGCTGATCGCCGATCTCCGGCCCGGGGTCGCCGAGGACCTGGCCGCCGAACTCGACCGTCCGGGCTGCCCGGTGGTCGGGGTCTCGGGGGACGTGCACCACCCGGCGGACATCGCCGCGCTGGTGGACACCGCCGTCAAGCACCTCGGCCCGATCGACCTGTTCGCCGTCGCGGGCCCGGACGGCGAGCGGATCGTGCAGCTCGCCGATCTGCCCCGGCACCTGGACCCGCTGGCCGAGCTGCTGGCGCTGATCGGCGAGGCGATCGGCGAGGTCGTCCCGGCGCAGCGCCGCCCGGTGTCGGACGTGCCGCTGGCCGGCTGACGGCGGTCAGTCCGTCTCGGGCAGGCCCTCCGCGGCGCGGACCGCGCGGCGGTAGCGGCGGGCCGCCGCGCGCAGCGCCGCGTCCACGTCCACGCCCCGGTCGTGGGCGCGCTGGGCGATCGCCAGCAGCAGCTCGCCGGCCGAGTCGGCGGTGAGTTCGGCGGGCAGTTCGTACGGGGCGTCGGGGACGGCGGTGAACCCCGCGCGGCGGACCCGGGAGACCAGCTTGGCCGCGTAGGCGAGCGCGGGCAGACCGGCCGGGACGCCGTCCAGGACGGAGTCGCGCTGCTTCTCGGCGGCCTTCAGCTGCTCCCAGTTGGCCTCGGTCTCGGCGGAGTCGCGGACGTCCACGTCGCCGAAGACGTGCGGGTGGCGGTACATCAGCTTCTCGACGATGTCGCCGGCCACGTCGTCGATGGAGAACGGGTCCTCGGGGTGCTCCTCGGCGATCCGGGAGTGGAAGAACACCTGGAGCAGCACGTCGCCGAGTTCCTCGCGCAGGGTCGGGCGGTCGTCCTCCTCGATCGCCTCGACGAGTTCGAAGGCCTCCTCGACCAGGTACTTCACCAGGCTCCGGTGGGTCTGCTCGGCGTCCCAGGGGCAGCCGCCGGGCGAGCGGAGGCGGTCCATCACGGTGACCAGGTCGAGCAGGCGGGCGCCGGGCAGGTCGTAGGAGCCGGGCAGCAGCTCGATCTCCGGGTGCTCGCCGGCCTCCTCCACCGCGATCCGGGCCAGCGCGTCGGTCAGCCCGGGGTCGCCGTCCGGGCTCTCCAGCCACACGGCGGGGGCCTCGGCGAGCAGCAGGCGGGCCAGCGCCGGGGCGGAGCCGCGCTCGACCGTGCGGGGCCGGACGCCGGCGGCGCGCAGAGCGGGCAGCTGCGGGTGGTCGGCGTCGCCGACCAGCACGGCGGGGGCCGAGCGCAGGGCCTCCCAGGCGGGCCAGCTGAGCAGGCCGGGGGCGACGCGGTGGGTGGTGGTGAGCAGGATCAGCTTCGGAGTGTCCACGCCACCGAACCTACAACGGCCGACGGGCGCTTCTCCCGGCCCTCAGGCCGCGGGCTGCAGCATCAGCTGGCGGGTGACGGCCAGCAGGTCGGCGGGGGTGAGCTCGGCGAGCAGCGACCCGGCGTGCTCGATCAGCGCGGCGGCGGCGCCGGTGAGCGCGGCGTCGTCGAGGGGGCGGCCGGGGAGCGCGAGGCTGTCGATCAGCAGGGTCTGCGCGACGGTGTACAGGTTGGCGCTGGCGGCCTCCCGGACGGTCAGCGACAGGTGGGTGGAGGGTGCGCCGTCCTCGGCGCGGGCGCGGTGGGCGAAGCCGCGCGGCACGTACAGCACCTCGCCGGGCCGCAGCACGGTCTCCAGCAGCACCTCGCCGGGGTCGCCGTCCTCCCGGTCGGGGGCCCAGTTGCCGTCGGCGGGGCCGCCGTGCACCCACCAGCGCTTGGCGCCGGAGATCTGCAGCACCAGCACGTCCGCGTCGTCGCGGTGCACGGGGCGGCCCTGGGTGCCGGGCGGGGTGTGGAACCAGAACGCCTCGACCTGCCGGCCGAGCTCGGCGGCCAGGCCGCGGGCCAGGGTGCGGACGCCTTCGTGCCACTGGTCGACGTAGCGCAGCAGCAGCGTCGCCCGCTCGTCGCGGATCAGCGCCCGCACGGCGGCGCCGTCGGCGTAGCCGCCGACGACCTCGCCGAGCACCACCCGGGGCGGGCAGAACCGCTCGGCGGGCAGGTGGGCGTCGCGCTGCACCAGGCCCAGGTAGGGGACCTTCAGCAGGCCGTGGTCGAGCAGCCGGTCGAGTTCGGCGGCGGGCAGCACGTCCACCGGCGGGCGCTCGGGGCGCAGCACGGCGGGGGTGGTGCGCCACAGCCGGGTGCGGAACTGCTCCTCGTCCGCGACGAAGCGGCTCAGCCAGGTCTCGGTCATGGTCGGGTCTCCTCGGGGCTCGGGCGGGCGGGCTCAGGCGGTGGGGCGGCTGCTGTGGGCGGCGTGGCGGGCGGCGGAGACCAGTTCGGCGGGGTCGGCGGCGGTGATCCGGCCGCGCAGGTGGTCCAGCAGCCGGGCGGCGGCGGCGAGCAGTTCGTCCTCGTCGCGGGGGCGGGCGGGCAGTTCGAGGCCGTCGGCGAGCAGGGCGCGCAGCTGGTTGCGCAGGTGGACGGCGCAGGCCTCGCGCAGCGCGATGGTGAGGTGCAGCGAGGGGCCGTCCTCGGTGGCGCGGGCGGTGTGGGCGTAGCCGTTGGGGACGTACAGCACCTCGCCGGCGCGGACCACGGTGTCCAGCAGGACCGGGCCGGGGTTGTCCTCGCGGACCGGCTGCCAGTTCGGGTCGGTGGGGCCGGCGTAGACCTGCCAGTGCTTGTCGCCGCTGAGCTGGAGGACCAGGATGTCGCCCTCGTCGCGGTGGACGGGGCCGTGCCGGCCGGGCTGCGAGTAGAAGAGGAACGCCTCGGCGAGCCGGCCGAGGCTCTCGGACAGGCCGGTGGTGAGGGCGCGCACGCCGGGGTGCCAGTGGTTGAGGTAGCGCAGTTGCAGGGTGGCGTTGCGGTCGCGGATCAGCGCCCGCACCCGCTCGGGGTCGAGGCAGCCCTCCAGGGTGTGGCCGGCGATCACCCGCGGCGGGCAGTACTCGGCCTCCGGCACGGTGCCATCGAGGGTGAACAGGCCGCCGTACGGGTTGCGCAGCGTGCCCTCGTCGATGATGTCGAACAGCGCCTGCACGGTGAGCACTTCGGTGGGCGGGTCGGCGGGGCGGAGCACCACGGGGCCCTGGCGCCAGTGCTCGCGCAGGAAGGTCTCGGGGTCGTCGACGCAGCGTGCCAGCCAGTCCATGGCGGTGGTTCCTCTCCGCTTTCCGGTCGGGTGCAGGGGAGTTGGGGGGGTGGGCGCGGGGCACCGCACCGGCATGGACAACCTCTGGCCCATGACGGCGTCCTGCCAGATC
>NZ_JBSGDD010000106.1:0-21298 GCF_053602195.1 Kitasatospora sp. NPDC004531
AGGTCGCGATCACGTGCAGGTCATTGTCCTGCGTCGCGATCTTGCGGACGTGGTGCCTTCCGCTTCGCGCAGTTCCCCGCGCCCCTGGGGTTGCTCTCTCTGGTTTCGCGCCCGCTTATGTGCTGGAGGCCCAGCGGATGGCGTCGGTCATTTCCTTCAGGGAGCCGAAGTGCGCCGCGCCGGGTTCGAGGTAGAGCTGGGCGCCGGGGATGTGGTCGGCGAGCCAGGCGGAGTGGCCCACCGGGGAGAACTTGTCGTCCGCGCCGTGCCAGATGCGGACCGGGACGCGGATGGTGTCGACGGTGAAGCCCCAGTGGGCGATGAAGGCGAGGACGTCGTCGATCCAGCCGTCGGCGCCGTAGCGGAAGGCCTGGCGGTAGGTGGAGTGGAGCATCCGGCGGATGCCGACGTCGGCGACGACGGTGCGGTCGGGCGGGGTGAGCTCGGGGACCAGGTTGCGGATCAGCTGGGCGGGGTCGCGGCGGATCACCTGGGAGCGGACCTGGAACGGGCCGGCGATCCGCGGCTGGCCCAACTCGGCCTGGCGGTAGGCACGTTCGTTGGAGGGCGTCATGCCGGCGAACCAGTCGAGGCCGTCCGCGTCGCGGGGGGCCAGCGAGACCTGGGTGGCGGCCCGGATCACGCGGTCCGGGAGGAGCGCGGCGCAGGCGAGGGCGTGCGGGCCGCCGCCGGAGCGGCCGACCACGGCGAAGCGGTCGAGGCCGAGGGTGTCGGCGATGGTGGTGACGTCGTCGGCGGCGTGGCGGACGCGGCGGCCGGGCAGCCGGGTGGACTCGCCGTAGCCGGGGCGGTCGAAGGAGATCAGCCGGACCCGCATCCGGGCCAGTACGGCGCTGCGCGGGGCGGGCCCGACCCGGCTCCCGGGGGTGCCGTGGAGCAGGAACACCGGCCTGCCGGAGGGGTCTCCGGACGTCTCCACCGCGAGGATGCCCCCGTCCGGTGTGTCGATCCTTCGGGTGGCCACGCAGTGCCTCCAGGTCAGCTGGGGATGTCCAGGCTGCGCACCTCGCGGCGCGCCTGCCAGGTGGTGTGTTCCCGGGAGATGGCGTCCTCGGCGTCCCGGGCGAGCCGGGCCCAGTTCTCCTCGGCGTCCGGGGCGGACAGGTCGACGGCCGCCAACTGGGCTTCCACTTTGGAGAGTTCGGCGGCGGCGAGGGTGTAGGCGGCGGCCTGCGGGCGGTACTGGCGCAGCTGCGCCCAGGCCGAGATGGAGGCGGCGACGGCGGAGATCGCGCCGAGCGCGTCGAAGCTGAACTGGCCGAGCGCGCGCAGGACGGCCAGCAGCAGGCCGGCGGCGGGCAGCACGATGGCGAGCCGGCCGACCCGGCGGGTGGCGTTGCGGCACTGGATGGCCTTGGCCTGGTACCACTCGCGCTGGCTGTGCACCCGCTCGCGCAGGTAGATCTCGCGGCGGACCGGCAGCGGCTGGTCGCGCAGCCGTTCCATGGTCTCGGTGATCTGCGGGTGGCGGGCCGGCGCGCGCCAGGTGCGCAGTTCCTCGGCGACCCCCGGGGTGACCCGGTCGGTGTCGAACTCGCCGAGGATTCCCGCCAGTTGGATGTCGTAGAGGCGCTCGGCGTCGGGGAGCTTGCGGGGCGGCGGCTGGTAGGAGTCGGCCCGCACCGCGTACTTCCACACCAGGGTCTTCACCGACTCGGCGACCGCCCGGCCGTCGTACCAGAGCCGCTGCGGGTTCTGCCAGGCGACGGTGACGGCGATGAACAGCGCGCCCAGGTAGGCGACGGCGGCGAGCCACGCCCACACCGGGCCGTCGGCGGAGCCCGCGAAGGCCGCGCCGACCAGCAGCAGCAGCTCCCAGCGGGCCAGTGCCACCGCCCGGGCCTGGCCCTGCAGGGACGCGCCGTCGGCGGCCCAGAACAGCCTCGGCAGCAGGTCCTGCTCCCGCACGAAGCCGATCGGTCGCCCCGCTCCAGTCGCCATTCCCGCCCCCGCAGCGCCGTCTCACCGGTCTCGGGAGTACTGCCCAGTGCCGGTCGAACTTACGCGAGCGGCAACGTAGTTGGCCGAATGGGCGGGGTTGCGCCGGGGGCGCGGGGCGGTCGCGGGGAGTGGAGGCGGGCGGTCGCGGGGCGCGCGGAGGGGCGCGTCACCAGGCGTAGAAGATGCGCTCCGCGTTGTCGGCGATCACCTTGTTGTTCCACTCGGTGCCGCCCTCCACGTTGCCGGAGCGGAACACCGGCGGGGTGATGCCGCGGTCGGCGAGCCTGGCCGTCGCGGAGGCCATCACCGACTGCATCAGCGCGCTGGTGACGATGGTGGAGACCGGACCGAACGGGACGCCCACGCCGGGGTGGTCGAGTTCGCCGTCGCCGGGGGCGATCTTGCTGTCCAGCACCACGTCGCAGTTGTCCTTGAGGTAGGTGCCGGACGGGTGGTTGGAGCCCACGGCGGCCGGATACGCCAGCGAGGTCACGCCGATCACCTTCAGGCCGCGGTCGCGGGCGTGCCGGGCGAGCTCGACCGGCATCACCTGGCGGCCGGAGAGCGAGATCAGGAACAGCAGGTCGCCGCTGCGGGCGGGCGTCAGGTCGAGGGTGGTGGTGGCCAGCCCGGAGACCCGCTCCAGCGCGCTGCCCAGGTGCGCGGGCATCACGTTGACGCCGGTCATCCCGGGCACGTTGAGCAGGTTCATCACCACCAGGCCGCCCGCCCGGTAGACCACGTCCTGGGCGGCCAGCGAGGAGTGCCCGGCGCCGAAGGCGAAGATCCGCCGGCCGTGCTCGACCGCCTCGGCGAGCAGCTCGGCCGCCGCGTCGATGTTCTCGCCCTCCTCGGCGCGGATCCGCTCCAGGTGGGCCACGGCGGCGTCCAGGTACCGGCCGACCAGTTCGGTCATCTCGTGCTCCGTCCGAGCGCGCGGGGCGGTCCGGGGGTCCGGGCCGCGGGTGGGGGAAACGGGTGGGGGGAGACAGCTACGGCGTGCACGGTGGCCCCTGGCACGCCCGGCTGTCAACCGTCGCGCCGGGCGCGCGGCGGGCGGCGCGGGCCCGGCGAGGGCCTCGGGCGGGCCCCGCGACGGTCCCGCCGGGGCGGTGCGGAGCCCGGGCGGGGGCCCGGGCACAACGGCGGAGCGCACCTGGTTGTCACCTCCGTACGTCAGAATTGGCGGTGAGGACACCGAAGAACGGAGCCAGGGGCGATGTCAGGGCTGATCGACACCACTGAGATGTACCTCCGCACCATCCTGGAGCTGGAGGAAGAAGGCATCACCCCGATGCGTGCCCGGATCGCCGAGCGGCTGGAGCAGTCCGGCCCGACGGTGAGCCAGACGGTGGGCCGGATGGAGCGCGACGGCCTGCTCCAGGTCGCCGAGGACCGGCACCTCGAACTCACCGAGGACGGCCGGCGGCTGGCGGTGCGGGTGATGCGCAAGCACCGCATCGCCGAGTGCCTGTTGGTGGACGTGATCGGCCTGGAGTGGGAGCAGGTCCACGAGGAGGCCTGCCGCTGGGAGCACGTGATGAGCGAGACGGTCGAGCGCAAGGTGCTCGCCATGCTCGGCCACCCCACCCAGTCGCCGTACGGCAACCCGATCCCGGGCCTGGACGAGCTCGGCGACACCAAGGCCGAGGGCGAGGGCTTCGACGCCGGGCTGGTGACGCTGGAGTCGGTGGCCGGCGAGGACGGCGCGGACGTGGTGGTGCGGCGGATCGGCGAGCCGATCCAGACCGACGGCGAGCTGATGCGCACCCTGCGCCGCGCGGGCGTCCGCCCCGGCGCGACGGTGCGGGTGGCCCCGGCGGCCGGCGGCGTGCTGGTCGGCACCGGGGACGGCGCGGCCCGGCTCGGCAAGGAGATCGCGGCGCACGTGTTCGTCGCCCAGCCGTAGCCCGGCGGGGCGGCGGCCCGGGGCGCGCGTCGAGGCCCGGTGTCCCCGCACCGGGCCTCGCGCGTTCCCTCCCTGATCCCCCGCCGTCCCTCCCTGGTCCCTCCCTGGCCCCCGCGCCGCCGCACCCGGCTTCCCCGACCGAACGCCCTCCCGGCAGCCCCCCACGCTTCTGGCTCTCGGCCCGACCGCTCCTTCCGCTCCGCCGACCCCGTGCCGACGCTGAGGATGATCCCCTCGGCAGCGGGCGCCAATCCCCCGGCGGTGTCACCCGATAGGCTGGCTTGCCCTGCTGACCTGCGGGTATGACGACTCGTTTCCGGAAGATCACGCTCCGCGCGGACGGGGCGCGCTCAGCTCGCGGCGGCGGTCTCCCGGTACACGGGGCGCGGGGCCGAGGGATCGCGACGGCAGGCGTACGCCAGCGGACTCACCAGCTCCGTCGCGTCCGGCAGCCAGCGGTTCAGCAGGGTGGGCGGCCGGGCCCACAGCGCGGTGGCGTGCCCGCCGAAGCGGGACGGCGGCGCCACCACCCAGTCGCCCTCGCCGCGCGCCACCAGGTCCAGCCCGCCCGGGACGCAGCCGACCTGCCGCAGCAGCTCGGGCAGCTTGGCGACCGCGCCGGGCAGCACCAGGAAGTGCAGCCGCCGCCCGCGCCGCCCCGGGGCGGCCGGCGCGGCCAGCACCGGGCCGAGCTGCACGCCCGTCCGCTCCATCCGGGCCAGCGCCAGGCAGCCCGCCACCTCCGGCACGTCCAGCACGTCGAACGCCCGCCCGGTGGGCAGCAGGATCGACGCCTCCGGGTGCTCCGTCCACCACCCGCGCACCACCGCGGACCCCACGCTGGCCAGCAGCCCCCAGTCCGCCCCGACGGGGTGTGCGCCGGGGAGCGCACAGCGCGGATCGCCGCAGGAGCAGCGGACGGCCGCGCCGTCGGCGTCGAGTAGCCACGCCCCGGGGACCACCTCCCAGTGGCGCTCCTCGGCACAGCGGACGGCTTCGGCCAGCAGCGACAGCCGGTCGGATTCGGGGGTTTTGTCGGGGGCTTGGGGGGCGTTGTCCACGTGCAGCACAACTACCGCCCGTGAGTGGGGGTTACGGGCCCGCACCGAACGATTCGAACGGGGCGCACGTTGTCACCCGGGACGGTGATCCTGGTCGGGAGCCCCCGTCGCAGCAGGGGCGGTAACGGGCGCAGTGGGGGCGCACAGGGGCATTAAGCAGGGCGCGTGGGGAGTGGGTACGTCACCGTGGGTATTCCGCATGGTGTTGCACAGTCGTCGCCCTCCGGTCGGGTCCGGACGGCGTTGGGGAGGCGGAAAAATCCCATGGCCGCGAGACCACTCGTCGCACGAGAGCCGAACGAACGTCTGCAGCAGCTGATCCAGGAGGCAGGCTGCTCCAACGCGGGCCTGGCCCGCCGGGTCAACCTCTGCGGAGCCGAGCACGGGCTCGACCTGCGATACGACAAAACGTCCGTCGCCCGCTGGCTGCGCGGGCAACAACCACGCGGGCAGGCGCCCGCCGTCATCGCCGAGGCCCTCGGCCGCAAGCTCGGCCGCGGCGTCACCGTGGACGAGATCGGCATGGCCGACGGCAAGAGCCTCAGCTCCGCCGTCGGGCTCCAGTTCGCGCCCAGCCTGGCCACCGCGCTGGAGCAGATCTGCGAACTGTGGCGCAGCGACGTCGGCAAGCGCGACTTCCTGGCCGGCGCCACCGTCGCCGCCTCCGCGCTGGTCGAACCCAGCCGGGACTGGCTGATCACCCCGCCCGACCCGGTCGTCGCCCGCACCGGCGGCACCCGGGTCGGCCTGGCCGACGTGGCGGCGATCCGCGCCACCACCCAGATGCTGGTCGACCTCGACCACCGGTTCGGCAGCGGCCACGTCCGCCCCGTCGTGGTGCACTACCTGAACAGCGTGGTCTCCGGCTTCCTCGGCGGCTCCTACCGGGACGAGACGGGCCGTCAACTCTTCGGCGCCGTCGCCCGGCTGACCGAACTCGCCGGCTACATGGCGGTCGACACCGGCCAGCCCGGCCTCGCCCAGCGCTACTACATCCAGGCGCTGCGCCTCGCCCAGGCCGCCGACGACCGGGGCTACGGCGGCTACGTGCTGGCCGCCTCGATGAGCCACCTCGCCGCGACCCTCGGCAACCCCCGGGAGATCGCCCAACTCGCCCGCGCCGCCCAGGAAGGCGCCCGCACGGTCGCCACCCCGACCGCGATGGCGATGTTCTACGCCGCCGAGGCGCGCGGCCACGCCCTGCTCGGCGACGCGTACTCCTGTGAGACGGTCGCCGCGAAGGCGCTCGCCGCGATGGAGCGCCGCAACCCGGCCGACGACCCGGACTGGATCGTGCACTTCGACGAGGCCTACCTGGCGGACGAGTTGGCGCACTGCCACCGCGACCTCCAGCAGGGCGAGCGGGCCGAGCACTACGCCCGCACCGCGCTCGAACTGCACCCCGCCCACCGGGTCCGCCGGCGCGCCGTCGACCTGGTGCTGCTCGCCACCGCCCAACTCCAGCAGCGCGACCTCGAACGCGCCTGCGAGACCGGCAGCGAGGCGGTCCGGCTGCTCAGCGGGCTGCGCTCGAACCGCGGCGTCGAGTACCTGGACGACTTCCGCAGCCGGCTGGAGCCGTACCGGGGGCACCGGGCGGTCCGCGAGTTCCACGCCCGACTGGACGGGGAGGCCGCGTAGTGGTTCGGGTACGGGCGGGGCTGCGGGTGCTCGTGAAGCAATAGCACAGAACAGCAGCCCGCGTAGTCACCTGTGCCGGTGAACCGGTAGCGTGGCCTCGCAGTTGTGGTCCGCCGTCAGCAACCCGGCGGGGCAACCGAAAGGCCCGGAATCCCGGTGCCGTGCACAGGTGAGGAATCGCGTTGAGCCAGCGCCGCTCGTATCCGAACTCCGGCGACTTCAATCTGGACGACCTGTTCCGGCCGGAGCCCGCCGCAGACGGTCAGGGCACGCCGGCGCAGGCCGCCGCGCAGCCCCCGTACGCCCAGCCGCAGCCGCAGCACCCCGTCCCGCAGCAGCAGTCCGCCCCGCCGCTGGGGCAGAGCGGCAGCCCCGAGTACTGGGGCACCGCGCCCCAGGCTCCGGCTCCGGCGCCCCAGGACGACGCCGGCGCGACGCAGTACCTGCCGCCGTACCCGACCGCCGATCCGGCCGGGCCCGGCGCGCCGACCCAGGTCGGGTACCAGCAACCCGGCTACCCCGGCGGGACGTTCGGCGGGCAGCAGCAGTTTCCGGCGCCCGCGGCGGCGCCTGCTCCCGCCCAGCCGAGCTACGGGGGCGGGTACGGCGCGGTTCCGCCGCAGCAGCCGTCGTACGACGATGACGGGGGTCGCAAGCCCAACACCAAGCTGCTGATCGGCGCGGGCGTGGCCGGTGTCGCGGTGGTCGCGGTGCTCGTCGGGGTGTTCGCCTTCAGCGGTGGCGGCGACACGAAGGACCAGGCCAAGGAGAAGAGTTCGAGCAGCCAGTCGGCGTCCGCGCCGACGGCCGGCGGCGGGGACGGGGCGGTCGGCCCCGCGATGAAGGCGCAGGCGCAGGCGATGTCCGACCTGCTCGGCACCGCGAGCGCGAGCCGCACCTCGGTGGTCAACGCCGTCACGGCGGTCGGCAAGTGCCAGGGGCTGCCGGACTCGCAGGCCGCGCTGACGGCGGCCGCGGCGCAGCGGCAGGACCTGCTCAAGAAGCTCGGCGACCTGAAGGTCGACCAGCTCGCGGACGGCGGCAAGCTGGTCGAGCAGCTGCAGAAGGCCTGGCAGGCGTCCTCCACGGCCGACTCCGAATACGCCCTGTGGGCGGGGGACATGGTCGCGGGGTGCGACGCCGGGAAGGCGAAGGACAACGACCACTACCGCAACGGCAACACCGCGAGTGGCTCCGCCACGACGGCGAAGGAGCAGGCGGCGAAGCTGTGGGGCGTGATCGCGTCCAAGACGGGGCTGCCGGACAAGGGCGCGAGCGAGCTGTAAGGGCGCGAGGCCCGTCCGCAAGGTCGCTCTCACGTGCAGGTCATTGTCCTGCGTCGCGATCTTGCTGACGGGTGCCTTCCGCTTCGCGCAGTTCCCCGCGCCCCTGATCGTGCTCTCCCTGGTTGTCGCACCCGGTGCTGTGCTCAGCCGGCGAGGATGGTGCGGACGTTGGTGAAGCCCTGGGGGTTTTCGGTGAGGCGGCCGTTGCGGACCTGTTGGAAGGTGACGGAGGTGTTCACCAGGCGGGGGGAGTCGGCGGTGGGGAGCATGTTGGTGACGCCCCAGCTGAGCGGCGGGGTGGTGCCGGCGGTGTCGATGGGGTCGCCGCTGTCGAGGACGGTCTGCAGGGCCTTCGCGGTGAGCGGGCGGGAGGGGTCGACGCGGCCGGCGGCCTGGCGCAGCACGGTGTAGGCGACCCAGGTGGTCTGCACGCCGGGGTCGGAGACGTCGATGGTGGTGCCGTTGGCGTAGCTGCGGACGGTGGCGCGGAGGTTGTCCCAGACGGGAGAACTCTCGGCGGGGAACCAGCCGGTGGCGTACGCGCCGCGCAGCGGGCCGTTGTCGCCGCCGGTGGAGTCGACCACGGACTGCTGGAACGAGCCGATGACGGACGCGAGTTGGGTGTTCTTCGGGTTGGCGCGGCGGTACGGGTCGAGCAGGTTGGCGGTGGGTTCGGCGCCGAGCGCGGACAGCACGCAGTTGCCGGGCCGGTCGTTGTCGATGGCGCGCCTGGCGTAGCTGGAGTAGTCGTTGGACTTCTCCGGGGCCTTGATGTCGAGGACCCTGATGGGGGTCTGCTTGACGGCGGTGCTGAGGTAGCTGACCAGGGCGTCGCCGGCCCGGCTGTCGGGGCGGATCAGGGCGATCTGCTTGCAGCCGGCGTCGATCAGCTGGCGTCCGCTGCCGGCCACCAGGGCGGGGGTGCCGCCGTTGACGGGGTAGGAGAGCGGGCTGCTGAACTCGGGGGTGGAGAGGCCGTAGCCGCCGATGAACGGGATGCCGGCGGCTTCCAGGACGGGGATGAAGCTGCTGCCGTACTGGCTGGCGGAGCCGACCACGGCGACGGCGTGGGCGCCCACGGCCTGGTCGGCGCAGGCGGTGGCGCCGTCGGTGGTGTCGTGCTCGTTGCAGGTGAGGACGCGGACCTTGCGGCCGGCCAGGCCGCCGTGGTCGTTGAGGTCGCGGCCGATGGCTTCGGCGAGGGCGGTCATGCCGGGCCGGTCGGCGGCGCCGGTGCCGGACGGGGCGAAGGTCATGACGGTGACCTCCTTGCCGGTGGCGTCGGCGGCGGCCGGTCCGCCGCAGGCGGTGGTGGAGAGCAGGGCGGGCAGGGCCAGGCCGGCGGCGAGGGCGGCGGTGGTGCGCTGGCGGCGTCCGCTGACGGCGGGTGACGGGTGGGGGCTTCCGGTCCGCGTCATGGTGGTCTGTTCCTCCCTGGACATGCTGCGGGGCTGACCCGTGCTCCGTTGCGCAGGTTCGGCGGGTCAAGGGTGGTGCGGCCCGCGCACGGTGAGAGGGACGTGATGTGAACGGACCGCCAACGAGGGAGGAACTCGGGGCGCGGGGTGTGATGACGCGTGTGGAGGCGGGGTGCGGGAGGAACGTACGATCATCTCCCGTGTCCGACAGCGTGGATTCTCCGTACCGTTCTGCCCGAAACCCTTCTCGAACCGGCGGCCGCTCCAGCACGATGGGCGTCATGCCCCTGACTGACCTGCCCTGGTGGCGCTGGCGCGCCCGGATCCGTTCGGCGTTGCACATGCTCTCCGACCCCGGCTTCCAGCAGATGGCCTGGTTGGAGGGGTACGGCGGTTACGGGGATCTCGTCGACGCGGTGTACCGGCTGGTCGAGGACAGCTGGCTGGACCGGTGGCCGGCGGAGAAGTACATCGGGACGATATTCCGGGACTCGGCGGAGGCGGCCGCGGTGGGCGCGGCGGTGCTGCGGGTGATGCGGGTCGTGCACGAGGTCGGCGAGGTCGCTCCGGCGGCCGTCTACCTGGGCCACCCGGACTGGCCGGAGGCGGTGCGGGCGGCGCGCGAGGCGCACCACCGGCTGGCGGTCGGCGACGGCACCGATCCGGACCTGCCGCCGTCCACGCTGGCCGAGTTGCGGCAACTGACCGCGCACGGCTGAGCGGCGGGGGTGCCCGGCGGTCTCGGGTGGCGGGCGCTGTCCGCGCGGGCGGGGGATTTGTGCCAGGCTGGGCGGTCCGTCCGCCCCTGAGCCGAGAAACGGAACCCCGCGACATGGAAGAGACCGCCCACCCCCAGTACGTCCTGACGCTGTCCTGCCCGGACCGGCAGGGCATCGTGCACGCGGTTTCCAGCTATCTGTTCATGACGGGCTGCAACATCGTCGACAGCCAGCAGTTCGGCGACGCCGGCACCGGGCTGTTCTTCATGCGGGTGCACTTCACGGCCGAGCAGCCGGTGTCGGCGGAGAAGCTGCGGGCGTCGTTCGCGGCGGTCGGCGCCTCGTTCCGGATGGACTGGCAGATCCACGAGTCCGCGGAGCGGATGCGGGTGCTGCTGATGGTCTCCAAGTTCGGCCACTGCCTGAACGACCTGCTGTTCCGCACCCGGATCGGGGCGCTGCCGGTGGAGATCGTCGGGGTGGTGTCCAACCACACGGACTTCCGTGAGCTGACCGAGTCCTACGGCGTCCCGTTCCACCACCTGCCGGTCACCGCGGACACCAAGGAGCAGGCGGAGCAGCAGCTGCTGGACCTGGTCGAGCGGGAGCGGGTGGAGCTGGTGGTGCTGGCCCGCTACATGCAGGTGCTGTCGGACGGGCTGTGCAAGGAGCTGTCCGGCCGGGTGATCAACATCCACCACTCGTTCCTGCCGAGCTTCAAGGGCGCCCGCCCGTACCACCAGGCGCACGCCCGGGGTGTGAAGCTGATCGGCGCGACGGCGCACTACGTGACGGCCGACCTGGACGAGGGGCCGATCATCGAGCAGGAGGTCGCCCGGGTCACCCACGACGTGACGCCGGAGCAGCTGGTCGCGCTCGGCCGGGACGTCGAGTGCCAGGCGCTGGCCCGCGCGGTGAAGTGGCACAGCGAGCGGCGGGTGCTGCTGAACGGCACCCGGACCGTGGTGTTCGCCTGACGAAATGCCCGGCGTTCGACGGGCGGTGGACATTTGTAGGAAGGGTGGTTCGCTCGTGGCGGCCCGATACTGACGGGACGTGGGGAGTACGGTCGTTGGTACCCGTGGCGGCAGTGCCGCCGACCGGTCGTGCGAACCCCGGCAGGGTGAGCGGGACAGTATGCACCGAGACATCCCCCGAACGCTGGAATATGCCCGAAGCTCTTGCTGCGACCTGCTCCCGGAATCATTCTGGGCCGTATTCGTGTCGATGCCATGGGCAGTGCGGATCGGCGGCCTCCGCGAGGCGCGGCCGACCGGACCGGCGGGATCAAGCGGGCCGAATACCGAGTGCGGGTGGTGGAACGGTGCAGGTACTTCAGGTACAGCTGGCGGTCCAGGCGGACCCGGCCGAGGTCTCACGGGCCCGGCGCTGGGTGCGGGCCCGGCTGCGGGCCGGCGGGCTCGACCCGGACTCTCCGGTGGCCGAGACGCTGGTGCTGGTGGTCTCCGAACTGGTCACCAACGCGGTCGTGCACACCGGCTGTCCGGCGGTGCTGCGGCTGCTGATGCCGATCGGCCCGGACGGCCCGCCCGGGGTCCGGGTGGAGGTCGCGGACGCCAGCTGCGCGGCCCCCGCGCCGCGGCACGCCGGGGCCGACGCGGAGGCCACCAACGGGCGCGGCCTGGAGCTGGTGGAGCTGCTGTGCGAGCGCTGGGGCTGGTACCCGGACGGCTCCGGCAAGCGGGTGTGGTGCGAGATCGGCCCGGTCGCCCCGCTGTGCGACCGGGCGGCGGCGCAGCCGGTCGTCTCGGCGCGCTGACGCTCCGCCGGAGGGTCCCGGCATGTCGTCCGTGCGCTGCCCGCGCTCCGGATGATCCATCCGAATTTCCGACAACCCATTGACGTGACGTATCCGACTGATCACTCTTGGGTGCGGCGTTCCGTTGCGAGGGGACGCCGAGGCAGCTCGGGCGGTGCCGACACTCAGGGGGTCGTTGGCCGCATCCGTCCGGAACCTCGGCGAAATCGGAACGCCGGGCGTCACGGCTTCAGGGCCCGGACGCCGACCTGGACGGCAGCCCGCCGTGCCGTGCTCGGGGCGCGCGCGGCGGGCCGCCGTCCGGTCAGTTGCCGGTCGGACGCCGCATCGTGATCCAAAATCACTGGAAACCGGCGGTGGTCTGGACCAAAACTGAGGGACGTGACCGCCCCAGAACTCCACACCGCCCCCACCGCGCGCGTCAGCACGCCCGAAGGGCCCGCCATCTGGTCGGGCAACTTCCGGCTCTACTTCACCGCCCGCTCGGCCGGCCTGCTGAGCGACGCGATGCTCCCGGTGGCCGTCACCACCGGACTGCTCACCTCCGGCCACTCCGCCTCCACCGTCGGCTTCGCGATGGCCTTCCTGCTCGCCCCGTTCGCCGGCCTGGTGCTGGTCGGCGGCGTCCTCGCGGACCGGTTCACCGCCCGCCGGCTGATGATCTTCGCCGACCTGCTCAACCTCACCACCCGGGTGCTGCTCGCGGTGCTGTTCTTCCGCGGCATCGACCAGCTCTGGCAGCTGTACCTGCTACTCGCGCTGGCCGGCACCGCCGCCGCGATGTTCCAGCCCGGTGCCGCCTCCACCGTCCCACTGGTGGCCCGCGACGTGCAGGGCGCCAACGGCATCCTGCGCATCTCCGAGGCGCTCACCACCCTCGCCGGGCCGCCGCTGGCGGGTCTGCTGGCCGCCGCGTCCACCGGCTGGGTGATGATCATCGCGGGCGTGATGTACGCGATCAGCGCCAGCTCGCTGCTCGCCCTGCGGCTCGGCCCCGTCCCCGCGCCGCCGCCCGGCGACAGCCTGTGGAAGAACCTGGTCGAGGGCTGGCACGAGTTCCGCGCCCGCAGCTGGATGTGGGGCGTCATCCTGATCTGGATGCTCTTCACGGTGCTCTCCTGGGGCCCGCTCACCCCGCTGATCGGCTCGCTGATGGTGCCCGAGCACGGCGGCACCGTGTTCGGCATCCTGAACGGCATGTTCGGCGCCGGCACCGTGATCGGCGGACTGATCGCGATCCGGATCAAGCCCGTCCGGCCGCTCGCCGCCGGCGCGCTCGCCCTGCTGGCCTTCCCCGTCCAGCAGTTCGCGCTCGCCCTCGACCTGCCCTGGCCGGTGATCGGCGCGGCCCAGCTGGTCTCCGGCATCGGCATCAGCTTCTGGGGCGTCATGTGGGCCACCAGCGTGCAGACCCAGGTGCCCGGCGAGGTCCTCAACCGCATCCACGCCTACGAAGTGGCCGGCTCCGTCTGCATGTTCCCGCTCGGGGCGGCACTGGCCGGACCGGCGATGGAGTCGTTCGGCGCGACCCGGGTCCTGGTGGTCGGCGGCGTCGTCACCGTGCTGACCGCCGCCGCGCTGCTGCTCAGCCCGCCCATCCGCGGCCTGCGCCGGGTCGCCGACCCCGCACCCGTCGCCGGCGGGCACTGACGTCCGGATCTCGACGGGAGATGGCAGCAAACCCCGTCGTGCCGGCGGCGGCCGGAACCGCAGACTCGGCGGGTGAAACTCACCACCACGCCCGTCGCGGATCCGGCCCCGCCCCGGACCGCCCCCAGGCTGCACTACGCCTGGATCGTCGCCGCCGTCTCGCTGGTCGTCCTGGTCGGCTCCGCCGGGTTCCGCTCGGCGCCCGGACTGATGATGGACGCCCTGCACAACGAGTTCGGCTGGTCGCACGCCACCATCTCCAGCGCCGTCTCCGTCAACCTCACCCTGTACGGCCTCACCGCGCCGTTCGCCGCCGCCCTGATGGACCGCTTCGGCGTCCGGCTGGTCGTGGTCTGCGCGCTGCTCACCATCGCCACCGGCTCCGGACTCACCATCCTGATGACCGAGGCCTGGCAGCTGATCCTCTGCTGGGGCGTGCTGGTCGGCCTCGGCAGTGGCTCGATGGCCGGCGCGTTCGCCACCACCATCTCCGGACGGTGGTTCCAGGCCCGGCAGGGGCTGGTCACCGGCTTGCTGACCGCCGCGGGCGCGGCGGGCAACCTGGTCTTCATGCCGGTGCTGGCCGCGCTGGTCGAGCACCAGGGGTGGCGGACGGCGGTCGTCGTCATCTCGCTGGCCGCGACCGCCGTGGCCGTGCCGGTGCTGGTGCTGATGCGCGAGCGGCCCGCCGACCTCGGGCTGCTGCCGTACGGCGCGACGGAGCCGCCCGTGCCGCCGACGGTGGACGGCTCGGCGATCGCCCG
Organism: Kitasatospora sp. NPDC004531; assembly: GCF_053602195.1. Taxonomy (NCBI): domain Bacteria; kingdom Bacillati; phylum Actinomycetota; class Actinomycetes; order Kitasatosporales; family Streptomycetaceae; genus Kitasatospora; species Kitasatospora sp. NPDC004531. Next base: position 14,191 of record NZ_JBSGDD010000106.1, read on the forward strand.
CTCGCTGCGGGTGCTGCGCGACGCCACCCGCAGCCGGGCGTTCTGGCTGCTGGCCGCGTCCTTCGCGATCTGCGGCGCCACCACCGCCGGGCTGGTCGGCACCCACTTCATCCCCGCCGCCCACGACCACGGCATGCCGGTCACCACGGGGGCCTCGCTGCTCGCGCTGGTCGGCGTGTTCGACGTGGTCGGGACGATCGCCTCCGGCTGGTTCACCGACCGCTTCGACTCGAAGCGGCTGCTCATCACCTACTACGGGCTGCGCGGCGTCTCGCTGCTGCTGCTGCCGTCGCTGTTCGGGGAGAGCCTGCGGCCGCCGATCCTGGCGTTCGTGGTGTTCTACGGGCTGGACTGGGTGGCGACCGTGCCGCCGACGGTCGCGCTCTGCCGGCGGCACTTCGGGGCGGACGCGCCGATCGTCTTCGGCTGGGTGCTGGCGGCCCACCAGGTCGGCGCGGCGGTGGTGGCGGGGCTGGCGGGGCTGGCGCGGGACCGGTTCGGCGACTACGACGCGACGTGGTACGCGGCGGGGGCGTTGTGCGCGGTGGCGGTGGGGTGCTGCGTCGCGCTCGCCGGGCCTGCGACGGGAGCACGAACGCTGCCCCGTTGACGGCCCCGGCGGACCGGGGGGAGCCCCGCGCCCCCTGGTGGGGTTCGCCGGTGTGAGGTCGTGCTTCACTGGGAGGGCCATTACCCCCTCGCGCCCCGCGGCGCGACCCGGCAGTGAAGGACGAACCCCGGTGAGCAGCAAGATCAACGCGACGCTCCGCTACACCTCGCTGCGGGCGAGCATCTTCCTGGCCTGCCTGCTGGTCGCGCTGCTGCTGGCCCACTTCGGGGTGATTCCGGTGGTCGGCGAGCTCGGGCTGATCCTGCTGTTCGCGCTGGCGATGGTGGCGTCCTCGGCGATCAGCTACGTGGTGCTGAACAAGCAGCGCGACGAGATGTCGGCGCAGATCGCGGCGAAGGTGGAGTCCCGCAAGGCCCGGGCGGCCGTCCGGGACTCGGCGGAGGACGAGGCGGACGACGCGGCGCGGGCCGCCGCCCGGCAGGCGCAGGCCGGCTGAGCGGCGTGTCGGACGGCTCGTCCGGCGAGGGGGCGCGGCGGCGGCCGACCGGGCGGGACGTGGCCCGGCTGGCGGGGGTGTCGCAGGCCACGGTCTCGCTGGTGTTCTCCGGCAGCGCCGGGCACCGGGTCTCGGAGGCGACCCGGGAGCGGATCCACGACGCGGCCCGCGAGCTGGGCTACCGCCCGCAGGCGGCCGGCCGGCAGCTGCGGCTGGGCCGCAGCGGCATGGTGCTGCTCGCGGTGCCGAACCTGCTCAGCCCGTTCTTCGGCCGGCTGCTGACCGGCGTCCACGAGGAGGCGGCCCGGCACGGCCTGTCGGTGGTGGTCTCCAGCGGCTGGGACGCGGCGACGCTCGCCGACGCGGCCGCCGCTGGGCGGTTCGACGGGCTGCTGGTCTGCTCCCCGGACGACAAGCAGCTCGGCGCGCTGCCCGCCGACACCCCGGCGGTGTTCCTGGACGCCGACCCGGCGGCCAACCCGGGCCGCCCCACCGTCGAACTGGACCTGGCGGCGGGCATGCGGGCCGCCGTCGACCACCTGCTGGCGCTCGGGCACCGGCGGATCGGCTACCTGCGGTCGGTGCACTCCGCGTACACCTTCCGGGTGCGGCAGGCGGCGTTCGCGGCCGCCGCCGGGGAGCTGGTGGTGCAGGAGCGGGCGGTCAGCCTGAACGAGGGCAACCGGGAGGCGGCGCGGGCCGCCCGGGAGCTGCTGGCCGGGCCGGACCGGCCGCGCGCGGTGGTGTGCGACGACGACGTGGTGGCGTCCGGGCTGTACCAGGCGGCCGACGAGCTGGGGCTGCGGATCCCCGCCGACCTGTCGGTGGTCGGCATGGACAACATCCCGGTGGCGGAGCTGCTCAGCCCGCCGCTGACCACCGTCAACCTGCCCGGCGAGCAGCTCGGCCGGACCGGCCTGGCCACCCTGGTGGCCCTGCTGCGCGGTGAACTGCCGCCGCCGGCCGCGCCGTTGGCGACCTCGCTGGTGGTGCGGCGGTCCACCGCGCCGGCCTGAGCGCGGCTACTGCTCGCCGAGCACCATCCACTTCTCGGGCAGCGCGAGCGGGTTGAACCCGACCTTGGCGTACACCCCGTGGGCGTCCCGGGTGGCCAGCAGCAGGCGGCGCAGGCCGAGTTCGGCGAGGTGGTCGCGGACGGCGACGGTCAGCGCGGTGCCCAGGCCGCGGCCGCGGGCCGGCGGGGCGATGTACACGTCGCACAGCCAGGCGAACGTGGCGTGGTCGGTGACCACCCGGGCGTAGCCCACCTGGGTGCCGGAAGTCTCCTCGTACAGGCCGAAGTTGAGGGAGTGGTCGATCGCCAGGTCCTGCTTCTCGCGGGGCCGGCCGAGTGCCCAGTAGGCGTCCTCGGAGAGCCAGCGGTGCACCGACGCGCGGTCCAGGCGCGCCGGATCGGTGGAGACCGTGTAGCCCGTGGGCAGTTGCGTGTGCGTCATGCGGCGCATCCAAGCAGTCTGCGGGCGGGGCGGGCGAGCGGTTTCGGGTTCAGGCGGCCAGGGCGAGCGGGGCGCGCAGGCGGGAGCGGGTGGCGAGCAGCAGCAGGCCGCCGAGCGCGGAGCCGGCGACGGCGCACAGGGCGACGGCGTGCAGCGAGGTCTCGACCAGGGCGCCGGAGACGGCGTAGCCGGCCGCGTTGCCGGTGGCGAACAGGGTGACCAGCCAGGCGAACGCCTCGGTGACGGTGCCGGTCGGGGCGAGTTCGGCGACCAGCACGAACGCGGCGGCCAGCAGCGGGGCCAGGCCGAGGCCGGACAGGAACGCGAGCGCGGCCATCGGCAGCGGGCCGGGCAGGAGCAGCAGCGGCAGGTAGCCGGCCGCCATGCCGAGCGCGAGCACCCAGGTGCGGGTGGCGGTGTCGGCCCGCCAGGTGGCCGCGCCGTAGCCGAGCGCGCCGAGCAGGCCGGCCAGCGCGGCCAGCGCCAGCAGGCTGCCGGCACCGCCGGGCAGGCCGCCCCGGTGCTGCTCGGCGTAGGCGATGAACAGCACGTTCTGCGCGCCGACCGCCCAGCCGGCGCCACTCAGTCCGAGCAGCAGCAGGACCAGTCCGGGCGAGCGCAGCGGGCCGAGCAGTCCGGCGGAGGCGGCGCGCGGCGGGGCCTGCCAGTGGCGGGCGGGGGCCGCGGTGGCGACCACCAGGGAGCCGATCAGGCCGAGCGCGGCGGCCGTCCACAGGGCTGTGGACGGCGAGAAGGCGGCGGCGATCCCGGCGACGGCGAGCGGCCCGGCCACGTACAGGATCTGCTGGGAGGCGGAGTCGAAGGCGTACGCGGTGTCGAGCTGCTCCTCCTCGACGACGTCCGGCCACAGCGAGCGCAGGCAGGGTTCCAGCGGCGGCATGCACAGGCCCGCGATCGCCGCGCCGAGCGGGGCGGCGACGGGGGAGCCCGGGGCGAGCGCGAGCAGGGCGTAGCCGCCGCCGGCCACGGTGGCGGAGGCGAGCAGGACGCGGGGCTGCCCGGTGAGGTCGACGAGCCGGCCGAGGACGGGCCCGCCGACGGCGGCGGCGATCGCGTACGCGGCAGTGGCCAGGCCGATCCGGCTGTACGGGGTGCCGGCCTCGCGCAGGGCGAGGGCGATGACCAGGGCGGTCATGCCGGCGGGCAGTCGGCCGACCAGGGTGCCGATCAGCAGCCGGGTGACGTGCGGGGCGCGGAGCAGTGCGGCGTAGCCCATGGGCGTCCTTCCGGCGAGGTCTCGGGCCCCTCAAGTTATACGTATAACCGGATGGGCGTCAAAGCTGCTGGCCATCGGCCGTTCGAGCTGACGATCAGTCAGGAAAGGATCGTTCGTGGACGACCTCAAACAAGTACTTTGAACATCTCAAAGGTTTGTTGCTAATCTGCTGCGCATGACCACCGCAGACGTCGCACGCCAGTACGGGATGAGCACCCCGCTCATGCCCCGCTGCCCGCGTCTGCCCGGTGCCGTGGACGGCCCGTGTCACTGTCGCTCCGGCGGCTGTATGCGGGCGGCACACCGCTCCTGACGCCCCCGACAGCCCCGCTGTCGGCCCCGCCGGGCCTCCCCGCCCGGCCCCAGCGTCCGGTGTGCCGCCGCCTCCGCCCCCACCCCACCCCCTGCACCTCACCGGAGTCGCACACCCATGTCCACCGCGCCCGCGCCCACGCTGCTGGGACGTATCCGACGCACCCCGTTCTGGGTCCAGATCGTCGGCGGCCTCGTCCTCGGCCTGCTGCTCGGCTGGATCGCCCGGTCCGGCGACGTGTCCTGGCTGAAGACCACCCTGGACACCGTCGGCAAGACCTTCGTCCAGCTGCTCAAGCTGGCCGTCCCGCCGCTGGTCTTCACCGCGATCATCGTCTCGGTCGCCAACCTGCGGAACGTCACCAACGCCGCCCGGCTGGCCGCCCGCACGCTGTTCTGGTTCCTCGCCACCTCGCTGATCGCGGTCGCCGTCGGCCTCGGCCTCGGCCTGCTCACCAACCCCGGCAAGGGCGCCCACTTCTCCACCCAGGGCCTCAAGGGCGTGGAGAAGGGCGGCAGTTGGATCGACTTCCTGACCGGCATCATCCCGACCAACATCGCCGACGCCTTCCTGAAGGTGAACGTCCTCCAGATCGTCTTCCTCGGCGTGGTCGTCGGCGCGGCCATCCTCAAGCTCGGCGACAAGGCCGCCCCGGTCCGCCAGCTCTCCGAGAGCGTCCTCGAACTCGTCCAGACCGCCCTGTGGTGGGTCATCCGGCTCGCCCCGCTCGGCACCGTCGGCCTGATCGGCAAGTCCGTCGCGCTCTACGGCTGGGACCTGCTCAAGCCGTTCTCCACGCTGACCATCGACGTCTACGTCGGCTGCGCGATCGTCATGTTCGGCGTCTACTCGCTGCTGCTGCGCTTCGTCGCCGGACTCAACCCGCTGAACTTCTTCAAGGGCGCCTGGCCCGCGATCCAGCTGGCCTTCGTCTCCCGCTCCTCCGTCGGCACCCTGCCGGTCACCCGCCGCGTCACCGAGCGCCTGGGCGTCCCGTCCGAGTACGCCTCGTTCGCCGCTCCGTTCGGCGCGACCACCAAGATGGACGGCTGCGCCGCGATCTACCCGTCGCTGGCCGCGATCTTCGTCGCCCAGGTCTACGGCATCGACCTCGGCATCGGCGACTACCTGCTGATCGCCTTCGTCTCGGTCATCGGCTCCGCGGCCACCGCCGGCCTCACCGGCGCGATCGTGATGCTGACCCTGACCCTCTCCACCCTGGGCCTCCCGCTGGAGGGCGTCGGCCTGCTGCTGGCCATCGACCCGATCCTCGACATGATGCGCACCGCCACCAACGTGGCCGGTCAGGTCGTCGTCCCGATCCTGGTCTCCGCCCGCGAGAAGACCCTCGACCTCACCGCGTACAACCGCCCCACCGGCGACCTGCTCGCGGAGGACCGCCCCACCGCCGTCCCGGCCGCCGCCTGACGCTCCTCCCGAACGGCCCGCACCCCCTTCCCGGGGTGCGGGCCGTCGCTCGTTGGGGTGAGACTCCTTGGTCCGGGTGGGGGCGGTCGGTAGCGTGGCGCCGACGAAGGAGGGGTCGATGACTGCTCTGCCCTACGACTCTGTCGATCCGGACCAGGCCCTCAAGTACGCGATCCAGCACCACGTCAGCGAGCGGGTCCAGATCGTCGAGGGCGTCGTCGAGCCGCTGGCGTCGGGGTGGGACGACGAGGCGGCCGCCAGCCGCGTGCGCAGCCAGCTCAACGACCGGGTCCGGGCGCTGAACTGCGTGATGGGGGCCGGTGACCTCGACCTTCCGGGCTCCAGCAACTGGTTCGTGCCGGACGTGGCGGTGGTGCCGGCGCCCCTCACCCGGGACGGCGGCGCCCTGCTGCCGGAGCAGACCCTGCTGGTGGTCGAGGTCACGTCCGGGGCCGCCGGTGACACGGACCGGGTGGTGAAGCCCCGCCGCTACGCCGAGTACGGGGCGCCGCTCTACCTGCTGATCGACCGCCGCGACCTGGCCTGCACGCTGTTCTCGGAGCCGGGCCCGCTCGGATACACCCGTGCGGTGGGGCCGCTGCCCTTCGGGGAGTCGATCGAGCTGCCGGAACCGTTCGGGCTGAGCCTGGACACCTCCGGCTTCTGACGGCCCGCATCCCTTTCCGGGGTGCGGGCCGTGGGGTGTCCGGGGATCAGACGCCGGCGGCGATCTGGCCGAGGTCGGTCCAGCCGCCGCCGGTGTCGTCGCCGCCGTTGTTGGCGAAGGCGGTGGTGGGGCCGTTGACGATCAGGTAGTCGGCGCGGCCGTCGCCGGTGACGTCGGCGAAGTGGACGACGTTCTGGTCGGTGGTGAGGCCCGCGGCGATCCTGGGGCGGAGGGTCCAGCCGCCGTGCCCGTCGCCGCCGTTGGCGGTGTAGCTGGTGATCGAGCCGTCCTGGTTGACGACGTTGTAGTCGGCGCGGCCGTCGCCGGTGACGTCGGCGAGGCGGACCCGGGAGCGGTCGCCGGTGGTGCCGCCGGCCACCTTGCCCTGGACGTTCCAGCCGCCGTGGCCGTCGCCGCCGCGGTTGAGGAAGGCGCTCACGGTGCCGTCGTCGGCGATGGTGAGGTAGTCGGCGCGGCCGTCTCCGTCGAAGTCGGCGAACCGGACCTGGTCGGCATTGCCGGTGGTGCCGGTGGCGACCTGCCCGTAGTCCTGCCAGCCGCCGCGGCCGTCGCCGCCCTTGTTGAGGAAGACGTTCACGGCGCCGGTGGGCTGGACGACGAGGTAGTCGGCACGGCCGTCGCCGTCGAAGTCGGCGAACCGGACGCGGCTCTTGTCGCTGGTCAGACCGGTGGCGACCTGGCCGTAGTCCTGCCAGCCGCCGTGCCCGTCGCCGCCCTTGTTGAGGAAGACCCGGATCGCGCCCGAGTCCTCCACGACGAGGTAGTCGGCCTTGCCGTCGCCGTCGAAGTCGGCGAACCGGGCCCGGCCCACCCCGCCCGCCTCGGTGCCGGCACGCGGGGCGGTGGGGCGGACGGCGAGGCCGTCGGTGTCGGTGAGCCCGCTGATGCGCAGCGGGGCGGACGAGGCGCCGAGCGGGC
>NZ_JBSGDD010000107.1:0-21103 GCF_053602195.1 Kitasatospora sp. NPDC004531
TGGAAGACGCCGAAGCCGAGCTGCGGCATCTCGACGCCGTTGTTGAGGGTGACGGTGGGAACGGTCATGGGGATCAAGCCTTCTCGGTGAGGGTGGGAAAGGGTGCGGGCGCTCAGCGGCCGAGCTCGCGCAGCGCGGCGGCGGCGAACGCGTGGTCCTGCTCGGGGGCGCCGCCGCCGACGCCGATGGCGCCGACCGGCCGGCCGTCGCGCTGGATCGGCAGGCCGCCGGCGATGAACAGCAGCGGCCGGTCCAGCGCGGTCGGCAGGGTGTGGAACGGGCCGTCCGGCTTGACCAGGTCGACCAGGTCGGCGGTCGCGGCGTTCAGCTGGAGCGCGGTGTACGCCTTGCGGGTGCTGGTCTCGCCGGAGATCAGCACGGCCCGGTCGTCGCGGCGGAACGCCAGCAGGTGCCCGCCCGCGTCCAGCACGGTGACGCTGACCGGGACCCCGGCCGCCTCGGCGGCGGCGCGGGCGGCGGCGATCAGGGTCTCGGCGTCGGCGGTGGACAGCGGGGCGGTGGCGGGGGTGGTGCTCATGGTGCTTCTCCGGTACGGGGTGGGACGGTGGTTCAGTGCTGCAGCGCAGCGGCGGGGACGGCCGCGGGGGCCGCCTCGCGGCGCTCCAGGCCGGCCGAGACGAAGGCCAGCAGCAGGGCGGAGCCGGCCAGCGCCGCGCCGACCCAGTTCGGGGCGGTGTAGCCGAGGCCGGCCGAGATGACGGCGCCGCCGAGCCACGCGGCGAGCGCGTTGCCCAGGTTGAAGGCGCCGATGTTGACGGCGGAGGCCAGCGTCGGCGCGCCGTGCGCCTGGTCGAGGACGCGCTTCTGCAGCGGCGGGACGGTGGCGAACCCGAGGGCGCCGATCACCAGCAGGGTGATCGCGGCGGTGATCTCGTTGTGCGCGGTGAGGGTGAACAGCGCGAGGGCGACGGCGAGTCCGCCGAGCGTGGTGAACAGCATCGGCATCAGCCTGCGGTCGGCGAACCTGCCGCCGAGCAGGTTGCCGAGGAACATCCCGACGCCGAGCAGCACCAGCAGCCAGGTCACGGCGCCGTCGGAGTACCCGGCGACCTCCGTCATCATCGGGGCGATGTAGGTGATCGCGGCGAACACGCCGCCGAAGCCGAGCACGGTCATCGCCATCGCCAGCACCACCTGCACGTTGCGGAACGCGGCGAGTTCCTTGCGCAGGTGCGCGCCCTCCGGCCGGGGCAGGTCCGGCACCAGCCGGGCGATGCCGAGCAGTCCGACCACGCCGAGCACGGCGACGATCGCGAAGGTGGCCCGCCAGCCGACGCTCTGGCCGACGAAGGTGCCGAGCGGCACGCCGACGATGTTGGCGACCGTCAGGCCGGTGAACATGGTGGCGATCGCCCCGGCCTTCTTCTCGGGTGCGACGAGCTCGGCGGCGACCACCGAGCCGATGCCGAAGAACGCGCCGTGCGCCATGGAGGCGACGATCCGCCCGGCGAGCATCGTGCCGAAGCCCGGTGCGACGGCGGAGAGCAGGTTCCCTGCGATGAACAGGACCATCAGCAGCATCAGCATCCGCTTGCGGCTGATCCGGGTGCCGAGCACGGTCATCAGCGGGGCGCCGACCACCACGCCGATCGCGTAGCCGGTGACCAGCAGGCCGGCGGTGGGGATGGACACACCGAAGTCCGAGGCGACCTCGGGCAGCAGGCCCATGATCACGAACTCGGTGGTTCCGATGCCGAACGCCCCGATGGCCAGGGCTAGGAGCGCGAGCGGCATGATGCCGACCTCCATGCGATTGCGACTGCGCCTTACGAGCCCCGACAATAGTTGCAGACGCACTTCCTTGCAAGTGCAATGATTGCGGGCGCGTGACATCTGCGGGTCAGGCCGGGTCCGCGCCCACCGGCCCGGCAGGACGCGGACGGGCCCAAACGCGAAGGACCCCGCCGTGGCGGGGTCCTGGGGTGCGGCTTCGGGAGGCTCAGGCGATCAGCGCGGGGATCTCCTGGGTGGCGAACCAGAGCAGCTCGTGGTCCTCCGCGCCGTCCACGGTGAACTGCGCGTCCTGGTCGCCCCGGTCGGCGGCGGCCACCGCCTCGGCGGCCGCGGCCACGTCGGCCGCCACGTCCGGGTCGTCGTCGTCGGCGTGCACCGAGGCGGCCTTCGCCAGCCGGATCGGGCCGGCCAGCACCACCCGGCCCAGCGAGGCCTGGTCCTGGTACTCGTCGCCGGGGAACGGCGTCACCGCGGAGTCGGCGACCTCGACGGCCACCACCACGCGCCGGCGCGGCGCCTTCGGGTCGGCGGCCAGCAGCCGGACCGAGGACAGCGCGGCCCGGTTGAGCGCCGCGTACTCCAGCTCCTCCAGGTCGTCGCTGACGTACCACTCGCGCAGCGCCGGAGTGACCGCGTACGCCACGCTCTGCTCCAGGACGCCCTCGGGGTGCGCCACCGCCAGGTCGTTCAACGTGGTGGGCACGTACACGCGCATGGGGGCACCCTTCTCGGTCTCAGTGCGACGGGTCAAGAATACGCAGCCCGCGGCCGCCGGTTCCCGCTGGGCCGGTCAGGGGACGGACGGTGTCCCCCTTGGTGCCGCTCCGCCGCCGACCGGGCGTCAACTGCACGCCCGGCCGGGCCCGCAGGCCCCCTTCCGCCGCCCCGAACGTCACCCGTACGGGTGGACTTCCCGGGCCCTTCGCGCGTACCCGGCACGGCTTGGGCCGGCCGCCGCGCGCCCGGTACCAAGGTCGCACACTCTCCGACCTCCCGAGAAGGCCCCGATGACCGAGCAGCTCACCCGGACCCCTCACATCCGCCCGCTGGTCCACCCGGTGCACTCCGCCCGCCGCCCGGTCCGGCACCCGCACCCGGTCGGCGACGCCGTCCGGACGGTCCGCAGCCCGCGCGCGGCCTGCGTCGCCGACGGCCGCCCGCCCCGGCCGCGCAGCCCCGCTCCCAGCCGCACCGGGCACAGCGAGCTGGCGACCCGCTTCGCCCGCCGCCTGGTGGAGGTGCTGTGCGGGGCCCGCCCGGTGCACCAGTTGCAGCGGCACACCACGCTGCCGGGCTTCCACCAGCTCGCGGCGCTCACCCGCAGCGGGCCGCTGCGCCCGCGCGGGCGGTCCTGCCGGCCGCGGCTGGGCCACGTGCACGACTCGGCGCCCGGCCCGGGCACCGTGGAGGCCTGCGTCCGGGTCGAACTCGGGCCCCGGCACCACATGTTGGCGTTCCGGCTGGAGCAGCACCTGCGCACCGGCCAGTGGCAGTGCACGGCTGTGGAGACGCGTTGACGCACCGGACGCGAACGGGGCGCCACCCCCGTCAGGAGGTGGCGCCCCGTCAGGAGCGTGCTGCGGATCAGCCCTTGCGGCGCCGGCCCTTCGCGGCCTTGGCCGCCTTGCGGCGCTCGGCGCGGGTCAGGCCGTCGCCGTCGGAGACCGCGCCCTCCTCGTCGAAGTCGCCCTCGACCACACCGCCGCCGACCTCGTCGGACGGGGCGATGTAGTGCAGCTTCTTGCGCTCGGGGGCCTCCAGGCCCTTGGCGCGGATCTCCGGGCGGGCGGCCGGGACGGTGGCGTCCTTCTCCAGCTTCTCCAGCAGCACCTGCTCGTCGTCCGGCACCGGGACCTCCTCGACCTGCTGCTCGACCTGGACCTCCAGGTTGAACAGGTAGCCGACGGACTCCTCCTTGATGCCCTCCATCATCGCGGAGAACAGGTCGTAGCCCTCGCGCTGGTACTCGACCAGCGGGTCGCGCTGGGCGTAGGCGCGCAGCGCGATGCCCTCCTGCAGGTAGTCCATCTCGTAGAGGTGCTCGCGCCAGCGGCGGTCCAGCACCGAGAGGACGACGCGGCGCTCCAGCTCGCGCATGATCTGCTCGCCGAGCTGGTCCTCGCGCCGGCCGTAGGCGGCGGCGACGTCCTCCTGGATGACCTTGGTGAGGAACTCGGGGGTGAGGCCGCCGTTCTCCGCGGCCTCCTCCTCCAGCTCGTCGAGGTCGAGCTGCAGCGGGTAGAGCTGCTTGAGGGCCGTCCACAGCTTGTCGAGGTCCCAGTCGTCCTCGAAGCCCTCGCCGGTGGCGGCGTTGACGTACGCGGCGACGGTGTCGTCCATGAAGTGGCCGACCTGCTCCTGCAGGTCCTCGCCCTCCAGGACGCGGCGGCGCTCGCCGTAGATGACCTCGCGCTGGCGGTTGAGGACCTCGTCGTACTTGAGGACGTTCTTGCGGATCTCGAAGTTCTGCTGCTCGACCTGGGTCTGCGCGGAGGCGATGGCGCGGGTGACCATCTTCGACTCGATCGGCACGTCCTCGGGGACGTTCGCCATGGAGAGCACGCGCTCGACCATGCCGGCCTTGAACAGGCGCATCAGGTCGTCGCCCAGCGACAGGTAGAACCGGGACTCGCCCGGGTCGCCCTGACGGCCGGAGCGGCCGCGCAGCTGGTTGTCGATCCGGCGGGACTCGTGGCGCTCGGTGCCCAGGACGTACAGGCCGCCGATCTCCTGCACCTCCTCCTGCTCGGCCTTGACCGCGGCCTTGGCCTTCTCCAGCGCGGCCGGGAAGTGCGCCTCGTACTCCTCCGGGGTGTCCTCGGGGGTGATGCCGCGCTGGGCGAGCTCGGCGGCCGCCAGGTGCTCGGAGTTGCCGCCGAGCATGATGTCGGTGCCGCGGCCGGCCATGTTGGTGGCGACGGTGACGGCGCCCTTGCGGCCGGCCTGCGCGACGATCTGCGCCTCGCGCTCGTGGTGCTTGGCGTTCAGCACCTCGTGCGGGATGCCGCGCTTGCGCAGCTCCTGCGACAGGTACTCGGACTTCTCCACCGACACGGTGCCGACCAGCACCGGCTGGCCCTTCTCGTGGCGCTCGGCGATGTCCTCGACCACGGCGGCGAACTTGGCCGGCTCGGACTTGTAGATGAGGTCCGGCTGGTCGATCCGCTTGGGGGTCTTGTTGGTCGGGATCGGGACCACGCCGAGCTTGTAGATCTGGTGGAACTCGGCCGCCTCGGTGGTGCCGGTACCGGTCATGCCGGACAGCTTGTCGTACAGGCGGAAGAAGTTCTGCAGGGTGATGGTGGCCAGCGTCTGGTTCTCGTTCTGGACCTCGACGCCTTCCTTGGCCTCGATCGCCTGGTGCATGCCCTCGTTGTAGCGGCGGCCGGCCAGGATGCGGCCGGTGTGCTCGTCGACGATCATGACCTCGCCGTTGATGACGACGTAGTCCTTGTCCGCCTTGTAGAGCTCCTTCGCCTTGATGGCGTTGTTCAGGAAGCCCACCAGCGGGGTGTTCACCGACTCGTACAGGTTGTCGATGCCCAGGTAGTCCTCGACCCGGGTGACGCCCTCTTCGAGGATGCCGACGGTGCGCTTCTTCTCGTCAACCTCGTAGTCGCGCTCGATCTTGAGGCGCTGCACCAGCTTGGCGAAGTCGCTGTACCACTTGGTGGCCTGGTCGGCCGGGCCGGAGATGATCAGCGGGGTGCGGGCCTCGTCGATCAGGATCGAGTCGACCTCGTCGACGATCGCGAAGTTGTGGCCGCGCTGCACCAGTTCGTCCTGCGACCAGGCCATGTTGTCGCGCAGGTAGTCGAAGCCGAACTCGTTGTTGGTGCCGTACGTGATGTCCATCCCGTACTGCTTCTTGCGCTCGGCCGGCGACATGTTCGCCAGGATCACGCCGACCTCCAGGCCCAGGAAGCGGTGCACCCGGCCCATCCACTCCGAGTCGCGCTCGGCGAGGTAGTCGTTGACGGTGATCAGGTGCACGCCCTTGCCGGTCAGCGCGTTCAGGTACGCCGGCAGGGTGCCGACCAGGGTCTTGCCCTCGCCGGTGCGCATCTCGGCGACGTGGCCGTGGTGCAGCGCGGCGCCGCCCATGATCTGCACGTCGTAGTGGCGCTGGCCCAGGACGCGCTTGGCGGCCTCGCGGACCGTCGCGAACGCCTCGGGGAGGAGATCGTCCAAGGTCTCGCCGTCGGCGAGCCGGGCCTTGTACTCGTCGGTCAGTGCGCGCAGCTCGTCGTCGGTGAGGTTGACGAAGTCCTCTTCGATCGAGTTGACCTGGGCGGCAATCCGCTGCAGCTTGCGGAGGATCTTGCCCTCGCCTGCGCGCAGGATCTTGTCGAAGACGGACACGTGAGCGGGCTCCTTGCCTGGATCGGCTCTGGATGACTGACGGTGGGGAGTCCACCCCACCGTACGGGTCATCGTATGCGAGGAGGCCGAGCCCCCGGGAGGTCCGTCAGCACGCTATTCCTGTGTCACCCCTGGGGGCACATCGGCTGAAGCAGGGTACAAACGGTCAAAGCGCTCGGGCGTGGCCGCGCTGTCAGTGCCCTGCCCTAGCCTCGCCCCATGGCCGCGACCCCTGCCCCGACCGCCCGGATCTCCGCCGACCACGCCCGCCGGCTCGCGCTGCGCGCCCAGGGCCTGCTCGGCTCCCCCGACCGCCGCGCGGGTGCCCGCGGCGTGCTGCGCCTGCTCGGCGCCGTCCAGCTGGACACCATCTCGGTGCTCGCCCGCTCGCACGAACTGGTGCCGTACGCCCGGCTCGGGGCGGTCGGCCGCAAGCCCGTGGAGCAGGCGTACTGGGGGCGTGGCACGGCCTTCGAGTACTGGTCGCACGCGGCCTGCATCCTGCCGATCGAGGAGTGGCCGCTGTTCGCGTTCCGCCGCCGCGCCAACCGGGCCAGGGGCCGGGTCTGGGGCCACCAGGTCAACGAGGAGGTGTACGCCCAGGTCCTCGAACAGCTGCGCGCCGAGGGCCCGTTGACGTCCACCGGCCTCGGCGGGGCGAAGAGGACCGCCGAGTGGTGGGACTGGTCCGACACCAAGATCGCGGTGGAGCGGGCGCTGGCCTTCGGAGACGTGGTGGTCACCGAGCGGCGCGGCTGGAAGCGGGTCTACGACCTCGCCGAACGGGCCGTCCCCGGCGATTTGTTCGAGCAGGACCCGACGGACGCCGAATGCCTGGAACGGCTGGTGGCGCAGGCCGGCGCCGCGCTCGGGGTGGCCACCCGGGCCGACCTGATGGACTACCACCGCCTCAAGGGCGCCCAGGTGGACGCGGCGCTGCCCGCCTCCGGCCTGGTGCCGGTCGCGGTGGAGGGCTGGTCCGCCCCGGCCTGGGCCGACCCGGCGGCGCTGGAGTCGGAGCCGCGCGGCCGGCACCGCACCACCCTGCTGTCCCCGTTCGACTCGCTGATCTGGGACCGCCCCCGCACCGAGCGGATCTTCGGCATGACCCACCGCCTGGAGGCGTACACCCCCAAGCACAAGCGGGTGCACGGCTACTTCGCGATGCCGCTGCTGGCCGGCGGCCGGCTGGTCGGCCGGGTCGACCCGGCCCGCGAGGGCGCCACCCTGGTGGCCCGCCAGGTCTCGCTGGACGGCCCGCGCTCGGTGCCCGCCCTCGCCGAGGCGCTGCGCGAGGCCGCCGAGTGGGTGGGCTGCTCGGACGTGCGGGTGGAGCGGCTGGACGACGAGGCGCTGCGGCCGGAGCTGGAGAAGCTGCTGGGCTGACGGGCACCGGGCCGGCGCTCAGCCTATTTCGAGGATCTTTTCACGCATCGCGTAGACCACGGCCTCCATCCTGGAGTGCAGCTGCAGCTTCTCCAGGATGTTGCGCACGTGGTTCTTCACGGTGTTCTCGCTGATGAACAGCTCCTTGGCGATCTCCCGGTTGTTCATCCCGGTGGCCACCAGCTTGAGCACCTCCAGCTCCCGGTCGGTCAGCCGGGGCGCGGGCACCAGCTCCCGGTCCTCGGAGCGGCGCTGGATCATCGACTTGAACTCGGTCAGCAGCTTGGCCGCCATCGACGGGCTGATCTGCGACTGGCCGTCGGCCACCGCGCGGATCGCGGTGGCCACCTCGTCGGTGGAGATCTCCTTCAGCAGGTAGCCGGTCGCCCCCGCCTTGATCGCCTCGTAGAGGTCGGCCTCCTCGTCGCTGATCGTCAGCATGATGATCTTGGCGCTGGGCACCACGTCCTTGATCGCGGTGCACGCCTCGATACCGCTGCGCCGGGGCATCCGGACGTCCATCAGGATGATGTCGGGCAGCAGGTCGGCGGCCTTCAGCACGGCCTCCGCGCCGTCCCCCGCCTCGCCGATAACCCGGATGTCCTCCTCCTCGGCGAGCACGATCTCCAGGCCGCGGCGGAACAGCGCGTGGTCGTCCACCACCAGCACCCGGATCGGCTCGGCGCGACGCGGCGGGTAGCCGGCGTCCTCCGGGCCCAGGCTCTCCCCCATCCGGCTCTCCCCCGCCCTCCGTGTCACGTGACGCGCCCATCTTTGCACGCCCCGGACGGCCTGTGATCACCCTGTGACGTCGAACCGCCCGGCTGGGTGACTCCCCGAACGCCGGTGACCCCGGCGGCCGTTGACGGCCACCGGGGTCACCACTTCCTCCGTTCGGCGGACGCGGCCGCCGCTCACTCCTCGTCGGGGCCGTTGATCGCGCCCCCGGCCCCGGCGAAGTCGGCCGCCGCGGCCTGGTCCTCCTTGAGGTGGATCACGCCGTAGTGGTAGCCGTGCCGGCGGTAGACCACGCTCGGCATGCCGCTGTCCTTCTCCTGGAACAGGTAGAAGTCGTGCCCCACCAGCTCCATCGCGTACAGCGCCTGGTCCAGCGACATCGGCGCGGCCGAGTGGGTCTTCTCGCGGACCACCAGCGGCCCGTCCCCCTCGACCTCCAGGCTGCCCGCCAGCGTCTTGCGGGGCGCGCCGTTGACGCCCTCGGTGGCCTCCGTCGCGGGCAGCTCGGCGAGCGCGGCGGTGGCCGCGGCGACGCTCACCGGGCCCTTGCCGTTGGTGCCGCCCTTCTGCACCCGGCGGCGGTCGGCGGACTTGCGCAGCTGCGCCTCCAACTTCGCCGAGGCCAGGTCGAGCGCGGCCCACGGGTCGGTGGCGGACGCCTCGGCCCGGATCACCGGGCCCCGGCTGCGGAGGGTGATCTCCACCCGGTCGGAGCGGTCGGCCTGCCGCGGGTTGTGCTCCTTGGACACCTCGACGTCCAGGCTGATCGCCTTGGCGTCGAACTTCTGGACCTTCTCCAGCTTCTCGGCCACGTGCTCGCGGAACCTCTGGGGCACCTCGGTCTTGCGGCCCTTGACGACGATGTCCACGCAGAACTCCGATCCCTTTGTGCTGACCGGCCCGGAGTGCGTCCCGGAACCGGCGTGAGACCCAGCCGGACCAGCCGGTCACCGCCCGCCCCCGGAACACCGCCCGGGAGACCCGCGATCACCGCCGGCCCCTTACCTCACTTCCTCCCCACCAGGAGCGTTCGAAACCCCTGGAGCCCTTATGCAACACCTCACCCGGGGATCTCGCCTCCCCAGTCGAACGAACGTACCGACGGACGTTGGGCTGTCCGGCTGTTCCCCCCTGTTTACCCACCTACGGGTGAAACAGTGGTGAACGACTGGACAACACGCCCGGCACCGCCCACCGTATGGCTGACGTCGCCGCCCGGCGAGGGTTCCGGAGGGGTTCCGTGACCAGCCGCAGCACCGCCCACCGGCCCGGATCCGGCCCCGCACCGGTCCTCGCCGCCCTGCTCGACCTGCTGGTCCCCGCCCGCTGCGCCGGCTGCGGAGACGGCCGCACCGGCCTGTGCCCGCCCTGTCGCGGGCTGCTCGACGGCGCCGGCGCGGGGCCGGCCGGGCCGATGCGCCCGCCACCCGGGCTACCGCCGGTGCACGCCGCCGCCCCCTACGCCGGGCCGGTGCGCCAACTGCTGCTCGCCCACAAGGAACGCGGCGCGCTGCGGCTGGCCGCCCCGCTCGGCCGCGCGCTGGCCGCCGCGGTCCGCTCCGCCACCGGCGCGGGCGCCGCCCCGCTGCTGCTGGTGCCGGTGCCGTCCGCGCGCGCCGCCACCCGGGCCCGCGGCCACGACCCGATGCTGCGGCTGGCCCGCGCCGCCGCCCGCGAGCTGCGCCGCGACGGGGTGGCGACGCTGGTCGCCCCGGTGCTGCGGCAGGCCCGGCCGGTCGCCGACCAGGCGGGCCTGGGCGCGGCCGAGCGGCACCGCAACCTGCACGAGGCGCTGACGGTGCCGGCCCGGCTGGCCGCCCGGCTGACCGGGCACCGGCTGGTGCTGGTGGACGACCTGGTGACCACCGGCGCCAGCCTCGCCGAGGCGGCCCGGGCGCTGCGCGCGGCGGGCTGTCCGCCGCGGGCGGCGGCCACCGTGGCGGCGGCCGCCCGGCGCGGCCCGGGGCCGGGCCGGCGGGGCGCGCCGGCCGGGGAGGCCGGGCTCAGCCCGGGTAGATGAACGCGCCGGCCGGCGCCTTGGTGGTCACCTCGTGCCACTGGTTGTCCTTCAACCGGTACAGCCGGTTCACGGCCGGCGCGGTGCCCGAGGAGGCGGTGAGCACCGCCGGGCCGACCTGGTCGCTCTGCACCCGGGCCTCGGTGGCGGACAGCGCCGTCATCGACTCGCCGCCCTGCAGCGGGGAGTCGGTGGACTGCGAGCCGTCGGTGCCCAGGAAGTGCAGCTGCTGGAGCCGGTCGGTCTCCTTGCCGAGCACCACCAGCTGGTCGGTGTCGCCCCAGGAGACGGCGGCGACCTCGGTGAGCTGCGGGGCGATGTTGCGCACCGAGGTGATCTTCGCGGTCGGCGCGGTCGGGGTGCCGCCGTGCTCCACCAGGCCGAGGGCCAGCCTGCTCGGGCCGCTGCCCCGGCCCAGCAGCAGGGCGATCCGGGTGCCGTCGGAGGAGATCCGCAGCGACTTCACGGAGCTCCCGCCGAGCCCCTCCACCGTCACCGGGACGACCTTGTTCTCGCGGACCATCAGCACCCGGGGCGCGGCCGGGTCGCGGTCCACCAGCCACAGGTCGTTGCGGCCGTCCCAGCTGGGCGAGGCGAGGCCCTGGCCGGGCTGCGCGCCGTGGCTGGTGACGATCGGGTCGCCGTACTTGTCGCCCTCGGTGAGACCGGCCCGGTACAGGTTGCGGCCGTCCTGGCCGATCACCGCGGCGGCGCTGCCGTCCCGGCGGACGGCGAGCTCGCCGGCCCGCGGCTGGCCGCCCTGCGGGGTCTGGCCGAGCACCCCGGCGACCGGCACCGGCTCCGAGTTCTCGCTGTAGCGGGTGAGCCGCCCGTCGGCCAGCTGGATGTACGGCTGGGTGCCGATGGCGCCGCCGGCCGGCTTGCCCGGGGCGACCCCCGCGGCCTCGGCGGCGCTGAGCGTGCAGCCGCCCTTGGGCCAGGACAGTTCGAGCCGGTCCAGCTTGCCCTGCTGGTCGACCAGGGTCTGGAAGAGCTGCTGAGCCATCTGGCGGCAGCCGGGCTGGTTCTTGTTGAGGTCCGGACCGTCCAGCTTCACGGTGGCGACCCGGTTGTCGCCGACCGCGGCGCTGACCACCTTGACGCCGTTGAGCTGGGAGGAGACCACCGGGGCGAGCCACTGGGAGGGCCCGTCGGCGGTGGCCTGGGCGGCCTCGGTGAGCGGGTCTATTCGGCGGCGCAGGTAGATCGGGTCGGGCACCAGCACCGGGTTGTCCTGGGTCCGCGGGCTGCTCGGGTCGGACATCGCGAAGAAGTACCGGTGGACCGGCTTGTAGGTGTTCTTGAAGTTGGTCTGGTCGACGATCAGGCCGTCGGGGAGCCGGTCGATCCGCCACTGGCCGGCGTCGGGGCCCTCGGCGACCTTCACGAAGGTGAAGTCCTCGCTGTACGCGTCGCCGGAGCGGGCCTGGTAGGTGTGCCGGCCGTCGAGCTCGGCGACCTTCTTGCCGCTGACGGTGAGCTGCACGGCGGTGGCGTCCGGTTCCGGGACGGGACGGGTCGGGTGCGGCGGGTCGGCGAGCACCACCACCTGCGCGTCCGGGCGCCAGCGCTTGGCGGCCTCCGCGGTCAGGTACTGCTTGGCGGTGTCGTAGCCGGCCTGGTCGGCGTTGGAGGAGTCGAGGAAGCCGGCCAGCAGGTCGCTGGGGCTCTCGCCCTTGTGCGGGGCGATCGGGTAGACGTGCACCTGGACGCCGTCGGCGGCGCCCTGCGGTGCCTCCAGGCGCTGCGGCGAGCCGCCGGAGGGCATCGCGACGCAGCCGGTGGCGGCGGCCGCCAGCAGTGCCGCGCCGCCCAGGGCGCGGGTCCGCCGCTCAGCCGTCCTGTCGTTCCTGCGCACCGGTGGTCCCCTCCTGGTCGGTGTCGGCGCCGTCCGGTGCGGGCGGGGCCGGCTGCGTCGGGCGGCCGCTGCGGTCCACCACGATCTGCGCGCCGGTGGCACCGTATCCGGCGGCTCCGGCGCGGACGTCGGACGGGTCGGCGACCGGGGCGGCGCTCGGCCGGCCGAGGCCGGGGCCGATGCTGAGCACCCCGCCGAGGCCGGAGCCGAAGGTGGGCCGCTCGGTGTCCGGGGTCTCCGGGACGGCGGTGCCGACCGTCGTCTCGCCGGCGCCGCCGTTGCCGCCGCGCACCGCGCGCCGGTAGGGCGTGCCGGCCGAGGCCATGCCGCGGTTGTGCCGGGAGTCCTCGGGTTCCAGCCGGAACGGGGCCCGGGAGATCTCGCCGCCGCGGGTGCGCGGCAGCGTCAGCCGGAAGTGCGAGCCGCCGCCGGGCTCGCCCCAGGCCTGCAGCCAGCCGCCGTGCAGGTGGGCGTCCTCGACCGCGATGGACAGGCCCAGGCCGGTGCCGCCGGTGGTGCGGACCCGGGACGGGTCGGCGCGCCAGAACCGGTGGAACACCCGGGAGGCCTCGCCGGGCTTGAGGCCGATGCCGTAGTCGCGCACGCCGACGGCGACCGCGCCCTCCCCCGCGCCGAGCCGGATCACCACGTCCCGGCCCTCGCCGTGCTCCAGGGCGTTGACCACCAGGTTGCGCAGGATCCGCTCGATCCGGCGGCTGTCGACCTCGGCGATCACCGGGGTCTCGCCGCCGCGGATCAGCACCGCGCTGCCCTTCGCGCGGGCCAGCGGGTCGGCGGCCTCCACCACGCGGGTGACGATGTCGCGCAGGTCGACGGGTTCGGCGTCCAGGATGGCCGCGCCGGCGTCGAAGCGGCTGATCTCCAGCAGGTCGGCGAGCAGCGACTCGAAGCGGTCCAGCTGGTCCTGGAGCAGTTCGGCGGAGCGGGCCGCCATCGGGTCCAGGTCCTCGCGGCTGTCGTAGATCAGGTCGGCGGCCATCCGGACGGTGGTCAGCGGGGTGCGCAGTTCGTGCGAGACGTCGGAGACGAACCGGCGCTGCACCCGGGAGAGCTCCTCCAGCTTGCGGATCTGCGCCTGCAGGCCGTTGGCCATCCGGTTGAAGGAGTCGCCGAGGCGGGCGATGTCGTCGGTGCCGGTGACCTTCATCCGCTCGTCGAAGTGCCCGGCGGCCAGCCGCTCGGAGATGCCGGCGGCCATCCGCACCGGGGTGACGACCTGGCGGACCACCAGCCAGGCGATGCAGCCCAGCAGGATGACCAGGAACAGCCCGGCGGTGGCCAGGGTGCCCATCACCAGGTTCAGGGTGCTGGTCTCCTGGTAGAAGGAGAACACGTAGTAGAGCTGGTACGCCTTGCCGTCCGGGCCGGTGAACTGCTTGCCGATCGCCAGGCCCTTGTTGTCGTCCGGCTTGGCCTGGCTGTCCGGCGCGCGGTACAGCTTGACCGACTGCTCGTGCGGGACGGACGGCTCGGCCGCGACCTGGGCGCGCATCTCGTCGGTGATCGTGTCGGGCAGGATCGTGCCCGAGTAGCGGGCGGCGCCGCGCAGGCCGGCGCTGGCGGCGCTCTCCTCCTGGTCGCCGGGGCCGATCGCGATCACCGAGTAGACGCCGGCGCCGCCGGAGGCCAGGTCGGAGACCTGCTTGGTCAGCCAGGCGTTGATCTGGTCGCGGGTCGGGTCGGCGGTCGCGCCGGCCTTGGCCTGCGCGTTGATCGCCTCGTTGATCTTGTCCTGCTCGATCTGGAAGCCGCCGATGGCCTGCCCGTGGGCGGCCTTCTGCTTGGCCTCCAGCAGGCCGGTGCGCACCTGGGCGACCACCACGACGCCGAGCACCAGCACCACCACGAAGGACAGCAGCAGCGTCGCCGCCACCACCCGCAGCTGGATCGAGCGGCGGTACAGCGCCAGCACCCGGCCCACCGGGTGCCGGAACTGACGGATCACCGGCGCGAACAGCGCCGCCCACCACCGGCGCCGGCGCGGCCGGCCGGTGGTGGAACTCAGCACATCGCCGCGCACAGCAGCATCCCCGCCGGAGAACTCGTCCGACGGGGAGGCGGCGGCCTGCTCCTCGCTCATCCTCAGCTGGGCCCGGCCTTGTAGCCGACACCGCGGACGGTGACCACGATCTCCGGGCGCTCCGGGTCCTTCTCGATCTTGGAGCGCAGGCGCTGCACGTGCACGTTGACCAGGCGGGTGTCGGCCGCGTGCCGGTAGCCCCAGACCTGCTCCAGCAGCACCTCGCGGGTGAACACCTGCCAGGGCTTGCGGGCCAGCGCGACCAGCAGGTCGAACTCCAGCGGGGTCAGCGGGATGCCGCGGCCCTCGCGCTTCACCGAGTGCCCGGCGACGTCGATCACCAGGTCGCCGATGGTCAGCTGCTCCGGCGTGGGCTCCTCGGCCCGCCGCAGCCGGGCCCGGACCCGGGCGACCAGCTCCTTGGGCTTGAACGGCTTCGTGACGTAGTCGTCGGCCCCGGACTCCAGGCCGACCACGATGTCGACCGTGTCGGTCTTCGCGGTCAGCATGACGATCGGGATGCCCGACTCGGCCCGGATCTGCCGGCACACGTCGATGCCGTCCCGTCCGGGCAGCATCAGGTCGAGCAGCACGAGGTCCGGCTTGGTCTCCCGGAAGGCGGCCAGCGCCTTGTCCCCGTCCGCGACGAAAAACGGCTCAAAACCCTCACCACGCAGCACGATGCCGAGCATCTCGGCCAGTGCGGTGTCGTCATCGACGACGAGGACACGTCCCTTCATGGCTCCATCTTCTCATCACCCGAATGTGACCTGACCCACAGGTACTCCCCCGCGGGACCCCCGGCCGACGGCCGAACCAGTCATACCATCGCAAAGGTATCGGCTTGTCGGCCTCGCTCGGACCGTTGCGGATCAGCAACGGGATACCCCTGGGGTGCGCGTGCGCACCATGGCACGATGTCACCCCGAAGCACCCGTCCCGCGGTGCCCCGACGAGGAGCGTCGATTGTCCGAGACCCCGGGTTGGATCTCACCCGGTTCTCCCGAGCCCGCGCCCGGAACGTTCGAAACCGGCCACCCGGCTCCCCCGGCCCCGCAGGCCTCCGCCGCATCCGCACCGCCGCCCGCCCCCGGGCCGACGGCCGGGATCATCCCGCTGCGCCCGCTGGGCCTCGTCGAGCTGATGGACGGCGCGTTCGCCCTCGTCCGCACGTACTGGAAGGCCGCCTTCGGCTTCGGCCTGGCCCTCGCCTGCGTGCTCGAACTCGTCCAGGCCGGGATCAACTGGTGGATCCACGTCTCCGGCACCTACCTGGAGGCGTCCTTCTCCACCTACTACACGGTGCCGCTCGAAATGCTCGCCGGCGTGCTCGTCACCGGCCTGCTCACCCCGATCATCGGCAACAGCCTGCTCGGCCGTGACACCACGCCCAAGGAGGCCTGGGCGCAGGCCCGGCCGCACCTCGGCCGGCTGTCCCTGCTGGCGCTGCTGCACACCCTGATCCTGATCGGCGCGCTCGCCGCGCCCCTCGTCCCGGTGATGGTGCTGGCCGCCGTCACCGAACAGCCCGGGTGGCTGGTGCTCGCGCTGCCGGCCGTCCTGCCGTGGCTCTGGGTGTACGTCAAGCTGATCTTCGCCGCCCCCGCGCTGGTGCTGGAGAAGCAGACCCCCGTCGCCGCCCT
This sequence comes from Kitasatospora sp. NPDC004531, assembly GCF_053602195.1. Taxonomy (NCBI): domain Bacteria; kingdom Bacillati; phylum Actinomycetota; class Actinomycetes; order Kitasatosporales; family Streptomycetaceae; genus Kitasatospora; species Kitasatospora sp. NPDC004531. The sequence goes on from NZ_JBSGDD010000107.1 coordinate 15,801, forward strand.
CAAGCGCTCCTGGCGCCTGACCCGCGGCTCGTGGTGGCGCTTCTTCGGGACGATGCTGCTGTTCGGCATCGTCATCGGCCTGCTGTCTGCGGTGCTGGTGGTGCCCGGCGAGATCGTCTCCATGATCGTCGGCGGCGGCCCGAACAGCCTCTTCTTCGCCTCCGACGGCGACGCCGCGCTCAGCATCGGCATCATGGCGGTCTGCGGCATCCTCGCCAAGACCCTCACCGTCCCGCTCACCGGCACCCTGCTCGGCCTGCTCTACGTCGACCAGCGGATCCGCCGCGAGGCGCTCGACATCGAACTCGCCCGCGCCACCGGCCTGCCCGGCCACCACGCGCCCGCCGCCACCGCGCCCGCACCGGGCCAGTACCCGCCGTCGGGAGTCTGATCGCCATGGGACTCCGGGGGGGAGGGGCGCTGCTCGCGGACGGCGTCCCGGTCACCGTGCCGCGCGACGACGCGCGCGACGCCGCACACGAAGAACTCCGCAAGGCCGTCTACCACCAGCACGAACCCGGGCTGCTCGACCGCTTCCTGAACTGGATCCAGAAGCAGCTCGACCACGTCCAGGACAGCCTCGGCAACCCGCTCGGCGGCGGCGACGGCGCCGCCCTGGCCGTGGTGCTCGTGGTCCTCGCGATCATCGCCGTGGTGGCCTGGCGGCGCTACGGCGCACCGCGCCGCGAAGCCCGCTCCACCGGCGGCCTGTTCACCGTCGACGGACCGCGCAGCGCCGCCCAGCACCGCGCCGACGCCGCCGCCCACGCCGCCCGCGGCGCCTGGGCCGACGCCGTCCGCGAACAGATGCGCGCCCTGGTCCGCGGCCTGGAGGAACGCACCGTCCTGGACCCGCGCCCCGGCCGCACCGCCGACGAGGCAGCCGCCGAAGCCGGCCGCGCCCTGCCCGACCGGGCCCGCGAACTCGCTTCCGCGGCAAGGCTGTTCGACGACATCGCGTTCGGCGAACGGACCGCCGACGAAGCGTCCTACCGGCTCCTCGCCGACCTCGACCGCGCCCTCGAACGCACCCGCCCCACGCCCGTGGCGGCCGGCGGAGGAACCGCATGACCACCACCGCACCCCCGCCCGCCACCGCCGACCCCGCCGAGCACAGCGCCACCCCGTCGGCCGCCGCGCCCCACGCCGGACTGCGCGCCCACTGGCGGCGCCGGCGCTGGTGGCTGCTCGCCACCCTCGCCCTGGTCCTGGTCGGCGCCCTCGTCGCCGGCATCCCCACCAGCAGCGAGGCCGGGCCGCTCGACCCCCGCTCCGGCGCCCCCGACGGCACCCGCGCCGTCGACCAGCTCCTCCAGCACCGCTACGGCGTCACCAGCCGCACCGCCACCACCGAGAGCGAACTCGCCGCCGCCCTGCGCGCCGACGACACCACCGTCGTCCTCACCTTCCCCGAAGAACTGACCGACCAGGAGATCACCCGGCTCGCCGCCGTCCCGCGCGGCGCCGACAGCCGCCTGGTGCTGTTCGCCCCCGGCCGCCACACCCTGGACGCCTTCGCCCCCGGCATCTCCACCGCCTCCTACGACCCCGACAGCACCGTCCTCGACCCCGCCTGCGCCCTGCCCGAGGCCGCCACCGCCGGCACCGCCCGAATCGGCGGCCAGACCTACTACACCGGCGCCCGCGACCTCGGCTGCTACCCGCGCGCCGGCGGCCGCCACGGCCTGATCAGCCGCACCGCCGGCAAGCAGCAGCTGATCGTGATCGGCGGCCCCCGGCTGCTCACCAACGAACGCCTCGACCAGGACGGCAACGCCGCACTCGGCCTCGGCCTGCTCGGCGCCCACCACCAGCTGGTCTGGCAGCTCTCCGACCACACCGTGCCCACCGCCGACGCCCCGCACGACAAGAGCCTCGGCGACCTCATCCCGTCCGGCTGGCACTGGGCCTCCCTGCAACTCGTCCTCGCCGCGCTGCTCGCCGTCGTCTGGCGCGCCCGCCGGCTCGGCCCGGTGCTCAGCGAACGGCTGCCCGCCGTGGTCCGCGCCTCCGAGACCACCGAGGGCCGCGCCCGGCTCTACCACCGCGCCAACGCCCGCGGCCACGCCGCCGAGACGCTGCGCCGCGCCGCCCGCCGCCGGGCCGCCGCCGCCCTCGGCCTCCCGCACACCTCCGGGGACCCCGACCCGGCCGTCCTCACCGAGGCCGCCGCCGCCCGGCTCGGACGTCCCTCCGCCGACCTCCAGCAGCTGCTGTACGGCCCGGCCCCCTCCGACGACGCCGCCCTGCTGCGGCTCGCCGACGACCTCGACGACATGGAATGGCAGGTACGACAGCCGTGACCGACCAGCTCTACAAGACCGACCCCGGCCAGACCCGCGACGCCCGCACCGCCCTCACCGGCCTGCGGGACGAGATCGCCAAGGCCGTGGTCGGCCAGGACGCCGCCGTCACCGGCATCGTCGTCGCCCTGCTGTGCGGCGGCCACGTCCTGCTCGAAGGCGTCCCCGGCGTCGCCAAGACCCTGCTGGTCCGCACCCTCGCCACCGCGCTCGACGTCGAGACCAAGCGCATCCAGTTCACCCCCGACCTGATGCCCGGCGACGTCACCGGCTCGCTGGTCTACGACACCCGCACCGCCGAGTTCTCCTTCCAGCCCGGCCCGGTCTTCACCAACCTGCTGCTCGCCGACGAGATCAACCGCACCCCGCCGAAGACCCAGGCCGCGCTGCTGGAGGCCATGGAGGAGAAGCAGGTCACCGTCGACGGCGAACCCCGCAAGCTCCCCGACCCGTTCCTGGTCGCCGCCACCCAGAACCCCGTCGAGTACGAGGGCACCTACCCGCTGCCCGAGGCCCAGCTCGACCGCTTCCTGCTCAAGCTGATCCTGCCGCTGCCCACCCGCGAGCAGGAGTTCCAGGTGCTGTCCCGGCACGCGGGCGGCTTCGACCCGCGCGACCTCGCCACCGCCGGCGTCCGGCCGGTCGCCGGCCCCGCCGACCTGGCCCAGGCCCGCGCCGAGATCCGCGCCCTCACGGTGTCCCCCGAGATCCTCGCGTACATCGTCGACCTGGTCCGCGCCACCCGGAACTCGCCCTCGCTCGCCATGGGCGTCTCCCCCCGCGGCGCCACCGCGCTGCTCAACACCTCCCGGGCCTGGGCCTGGCTGGCCGGCCGCGACTACGTCACCCCCGACGACGTCAAGGCGCTCGCGCTGCCCACCCTGCGGCACCGCGTCCAGCTCCGCCCCGAGGCCGAGATGGAAGGCACCACCGCCGACAGCGTCATCCAGGCCGTCCTCTCCCAGACGCCCGCGCCCCGCTAGCCGCCACCGGGGGAGAGCGCACCACCCGCCTCTCCCCCCTTCGCGTCCACTGCTCCAGAAAGCGAGCCCAGCACCCCATGGCCCTGACCGGCCGCACGGCCCTCATCGCCGCCCTCGGCGCCCTCCTGGTCGGCCTCGTGCTCCCCTCCTGGGCCGGCATCGGCGCGGTCATGCTGCCGCTGCTCGCCGCGATCGTCGCCGACCTGGTGCTCGCCGCCCCCGTCCGCCGCCTCACCCTCGAACGCTCCGGCGACCCCAGCGTCCGCCTCGGCGAGGCCGTCGACGTCCACCTGCTGGTCGGCAACCCGGGCCGCCGCCCGCTGCGCGCCCGGATCCGCGACGCCTGGTACCCGTCCGCCTGGGCCCCCGGCAGCTCGCTCACCGCCTCCCGGCACACCGTCACCGTCCCCGCCGGCGAGCGCCGCCGGGTCACCACCCGGCTCGCCCCCACCCGGCGCGGCGACCACCGCAGCGGCCGGGTCACCGTCCGCTCGCTCGGCCCGCTCGGCCTGGCCGGCCGCCAGGCCAACCTCGAAGCCCCCTGGCGGGTCCGCGCCCTGCCGCCGTTCGCCAGCCGCAAGCACCTCCCGTCCCGCCTCGCCCGCCTGCGCGAACTCGACGGCCGCACCTCCGTCCTGACCCGCGGCCAGGGCACCGAGTTCGACTCCCTGCGCGAGTACCTCCCCGGCGACGACGTCCGCTCCATCGACTGGCGCGCCAGCGCCCGCCGCAGCGTCGTCGCCGTCCGCACCTGGCGCCCCGAACGCGACCGGCACGTCCTCGTCGTCCTCGACACCGGCCGCACCTCCGCCGGCCGCGTCGGCGACGCCCCCCGCCTGGACGCCGCACTCGACGCCGCGCTGCTGCTCGCCGCGCTCGCCACCAAGGCCGGCGACCGGGTCGACCTGCTCGCCCACGACCGCCACCGCCGGGCCGCCGTCGCCGGACGCTCCCCCTCCGAGGTCCTCCCCGCGTTCACCGACGCGATGGCCCTCCTGGAGCCGGCCCTGATCGAGACCGACCTGCGCGCCATGGTCTCCACCGCCCTCCGGATGGCCCCCCACCGCTCCCTGATCGTCCTCCTCACCGGCCTCGACGCCCACCAGATCGAGGACGGCCTGCTCCCCCAGCTCCCCCTGCTCACCAAGCGCCACGAGGTCGTCCTCGCCTCCGTCGCCAACCCCCGCCTCGACGAGCTGGTCAACACCCCCCGCACCACCGTCCGCGACGTCTACGGCGCCGCCGCCGCCGAACAGACCCGCGCCGACCGCCGCCGCACCGCCGACCTCCTCACCCGCCGCGGCATCACCGTCCTCGACGCCCCACCCGAGTCCATCGCCCCCGCCCTCGCCGACACCTACCTCACCCTCAAGGCCGCCGGCCGCCTCTGACGCCCCCTCGGGACCCTCCACCCCCAGCCACCGGACTTTCCCGGAGGGCTGGGGGTTTCTCTGTACCCTTCGCTGCGGAGGTGGGCGCTGTGGAAATCACCGTGCAGTGGGTCAGAACGAGCTGGACCAAGCAGTCCCGGGGCGGAGACGCCGCAGCTCGTCGCAACGCGGCCCCCGTGGGATTCAGGATGCCGCCCGTACCCGCCTCGTCCGCACACGTCGTCCGCATGGACGAGGAGGGCTCCTTCGAGCCTCGGGCGACGCTGGAGGAGCGTCGCAGCGTCTCAGTCGGTCTCCGGGAGGCGGACGGCCGACTGCGAGTACTTCCGCTTCAGCAGCACGGCCGGGATACGCGACTGGTCGTACTGGATGGACACCTTCAACGTCGCCTACGGCCCTGTCGATGCCGGCATCTTCCTGTCGACGCCGACCGTGTACATCGATGCGCGCGGGCCGGTGCGGTAATTCCGGGAAATGGTCCGGGAACGCGAAAAAGCCCCCCGCCATAAGGCGGGGGGCTTTCCCTGAATGATTGTTCGGCGGCGTCCTACTCTCCCACAGGGTCCCCCCTGCAGTACCATCGGCGCTGTGAGGCTTAGCTTCCGGGTTCGGAATGTAACCGGGCG
>NZ_JBSGDD010000108.1:0-20760 GCF_053602195.1 Kitasatospora sp. NPDC004531
GACGTGCCGCCGACCAGGAGGTGCGCCGGCCGCGCCGAGCAGCACGCCGCCGGCCGTGGTGCCGGGGACGGCGACGGTGGAGCGGCCGTGGGCGGGTTCGCCCGCCGAGGCGTGGCCGGCCGGCGCGGACGCGCTGGTGCTGCCGCAGGCCACTGCCGTCGGGGTGTTCGGCCCCGAACAGGTGGCCAGGAACCTGGAGTTGGCGAAGTCCTACCTGGTGGCGACCAACCTGGACCCGAAGGTGCTGGCGGGCGGCTACCCGCAGGCCGCGATCGACCTGGTGGACCGGGAGACCGGTGACCGCCTGGCCGCCGACCTGGCCCACCCGAGCGAGGAGCGCGACCCCTCGGACCGGGTGAGCCGCTTCGATCCGGCGTGGGCGGTGCCGGTGACCGACCAGGTGAAGGCGCAGGGCCTGATCACCTTCGAGGGCGACGGCGAACAGGGCCTGCTGGTGCACGCCGACGTCACCTTCGTCTACGCGCTCAAGCCGGGCCCGCAGGTCGGCAAGGCCTCGCCCTCCGCGTCGCCCTCCGCCCCCGGCCCGCGGCCGACCGGCGGCAGTGGCGGAGGCGGCGGCCCCAAGTCGGTCGCCTGGATCCAGGACGAGCCGGGACAGGACGAGCCAGGACAGGTCGAGCCGGGGCAGGTCGAGCCGGGGCAGGTCGAGGTGGAGCGGGAGATCGTCCGCCGCAGGATCGACTTCCGGTTCGCCGACCCGGCGCGCTTCCAGGTGAAGCAGGACAGGGTGTCGGTGCTGAGTTCGAGCACCGAGCGGGCCAACACGCTCTGCGGCTTCACCGGCGGCTACCTGCGGCCGTCGTTCCGCGCCGACCGGGGCGACGGGAGCGCCGCGCCGTCCGGCGGTCCGACCGCGGATCCGTACGACTGGCACCGGCCGCTGAACGAGAAGGGCAACTGCGGCCCCACCAGCCGTAGTTGACGGTTCCTCAGGGGCGTCGCCGGTTCGCCTTGCGGGCGTCGCGTTCGGCCCGGGCGGCCCGGCGGCGCTGCCAGCCGGCGGTCTGCTGGTCGTGGACGGCGCGCTTGAGGCCCTCGCCGGGGGCCTCGACCAGGCTGCGCAGGAAGTAGGCGGCGAGGGCGCCGGTGAAGCCGACCAGCCAGACGCCGGCCAGCGAGTTCTGCTCGGCCATCCAGCCGGTGAGCGAGTCCCGGCCCTCGGTGAGGATCTTCCAGTTGCGCAGGCCGGCCATGGCGGTGCAGACACCGATGGCGAGCGTCAGCAGCACGGTGAGCGGGGCGGCGCCGGAGATCCGGACGCCGGAGACGCCCAGGCGCAGCAGCAGCGCCCCGGCGGCGGTGGCCGCCAGGGCGCCGAGTGAGACCAGGACACGGCGCAGCCAGTAGGCGCGGCCGCGGTCGGTCCAGGTGGTGCCGAAGAAGCGGATCGGCTCGGGGGCGGGCGCGTCGCCGGTGGTGGTGGTCGTCACGGGTCCGATTATCGCCACGCGGTGCGGCCCGTCCCCGGGTGCCGCGCTGGGTCTCAGCCGAGCTTGGAGACGTCCCGGACGGCGCCCTTGTCGGCGGAGGTGGCCATCGCCGCGTACGCCTTGAGGGCGGCCGAGACCTGCCGGTCGCGGGTCTTGGGGCGGTAGCCGTTGCCGTCCTCCAGCTTGAGGCGGCGCTCGTGGAGTTCCTCGAAGGAGACGTCGAGGTTGATGGTGCGGGCGGGGATGTCGATGGTGATCGGGTCGCCGTCCTCGACCAGGGCGATGGCGCCGCCGGAGGCCGCCTCCGGGGAGATGTGGCCGATGGACAGGCCGGAGGTGCCGCCGGAGAAGCGGCCGTCGGTGATCAGCGCGCAGGCCTTGCCGAGGCCGCGGCCCTTCAGGAAGGAGGTCGGGTAGAGCATTTCCTGCATGCCGGGGCCGCCCTTGGGGCCTTCGTAGCGGATGACCACCACGTCGCCCTCGGCGACCTGCTTGGCGAGGATCTTCTCCACCGCCTCGTCCTGGGACTCGCAGACCACGGCCTTGCCGCGGAAACGCCAGATCGACTCGTCCACGCCGGCGGTCTTCACCACGCAGCCGTCCTCGGCGATGTTGCCGTACAGCACGGCGAGGCCGCCCTCAACGGAGTAGGCGTGCTCGACGCTGCGGATGCAGCCGGCGGCGGCGTCGGTGTCGAGGGTGTCCCAGCGCTCGGACTGGCTGAACGCCTCGGCGGAGCGGACGCAGCCGGGGGCGGCGTGCCACAGTTCGACGGCCTCGTCGGAGGGCGAACCGCCGCGCACGTCCCAGGTCTTGAGCCACTCGTCGAGGGAGTCGGAGTGCACGGTGTGCACCTCCTCGTTGAGCAGCCCGCCGCGGTACAGCTCGCCGAGGATGGCGGGGATGCCGCCGGCCCGGTGCACGTCCTCCATGTAGTACTTGCCGTTGGGGGCGACCTTGGACAGGCAGGGCACCTTGCGCGAGATGGCGTCGATGGCCCGCATGTCGAAGTCGACCTTGGCCTCCTGGGCGGCGGCCAGCAGGTGCAGGATCGTGTTGGTGGAGCCGCCCATCGCGATGTCCAGCGCCATGGCGTTCTCGAACGCGGCGCGGGTGGCGATGTTGCGCGGCAGCACGGAGGCGTCGTCGCCGCCGTAGTAGCGGTTGGTGATCTCGACGACGGTGCGGCCGGCCTGCTCGTACAGGGCGCGGCGGGCGGTGTGGGTGGCCAGCACCGAGCCGTTGCCGGGCAGCGAGAGGCCGATGGCCTCGGTCAGGCAGTTCATCGAGTTGGCGGTGAACATGCCGGAGCAGGAGCCGCAGGTCGGGCAGGCGTTCTCCTCGATGATCGAGATGTCCGCGTCGGAGACGTTCTCGTTCACCGCCTGGGAGATGGCGTCGACCAGGTCGAGCTTGCGGACGGTGCCGTCGACCAGGGTGGCCTGGCCGGCCTCCATCGGGCCGCCGGAGACGAACACGGTGGGGATGTTGAGGCGCAGCGCGGCCATCAGCATGCCGGGGGTGATCTTGTCGCAGTTGGAGATGCAGATCAGGGCGTCCGCGCAGTGCGCGTTGACCATGTACTCGACCGAGTCGGCGATCAGGTCGCGCGAGGGCAGCGAGTAGAGCATGCCGTTGTGGCCCATGGCGATGCCGTCGTCGACCGCGATGGTGTTGAACTCGCGGGGGATGCCGCCGGCCTGCTTGATGGCCTCGGAGACGATCCGGCCGACGGGCTGCAGGTGGGTGTGGCCGGGGACGAACTCGGTGAAGGAGTTGGCGACCGCGATGATCGGCTTGCCGAAGTCCTCGCGGGCTACGCCCGCGGCGCGCAGAAGGGCGCGCGCGCCCGCCATGTTGCGACCTTGGGTGACCGTGTTGGACCTCAGCTGGGGCATCGGAGCCGCTCCTTCGGGACTTTTCTGGGGTTCGTCGAGCCTACGCCCGCGCCGACCGGTTCCGGACCAGGTGTCCGCGATGCGGTCAGCGCGGGCGGCGGGCGGCGGTTACGGCTTCGGGGCGACGTACAGGTCGAGCCGGTAGGGCTCGACCAGCCGGCCGTCGGGGAACTCGGCGAGCAGCGCCTCGCGTTCGACGGCCAGGATCGGGGCGCGCTGCTCCGGGGGGAGCACGGCGACGTACGAGCGGGAGGTCAGGTCGGTGATGACCTGGTCGACCGTCACCCGGCGCTCCCAGCGCACGGTGGCCGCGCGGACGTCCAGTCCGGCCTCGGTCAACTTCTCGGCGCCGGCGATCACTCCGCCGTAGTAGTGGTAGCCGGGCAGGGTGGCCGCCATCCGTTCCTGGTGGGCGGCCAGCCAGGGCGTCGCGTAGTCCTTGACGTTCCACCAGAGCGCCAGCGACCCGCCCGGGCGGAGCACCCGCAGGGCCTCCGGGATGGAGCGCTCGGGGTCGGTCCAGTGGAACGCCTGGGCGTAGGTGACGAGGTCCACCGAGGCGTCGTGGAACGGCAGTTGGTCGCCGCCGGCCTTGACCACGGGCAGTTCGGGGCTGACCTCGCGGAGCACGGCGGCCATGCCGTCGCTGGGTTCGACGGCCACCACCCGGGCGCCGCGTCCGGCGAGCAGCCGGGTGGCGATGCCGGTGCCGGCGCCGACGTCGAGCACGTCCGCGCCGTGCAGCGGGCGGCCGGAGAGCCGTTCCAGTTCGTCGAGGAGCGCGGGCGGGTACGAGGGCCGGGCCGCCTGGTACTGGGCGGCGACCGGGCCGAAGGAGCTCGCGTGGGCGTGGTGGTCACTCACCGGCCGGCCCTCCCCAGCTGCGGGAGCACAGCACCAGGCCGTACCCGTCGGGGTCCTGCACCGTCACGCCGTGCTCGTCCCAGTAGGGGTTGTGGGCGGGCACCCGGCGGCCGCCCGCGGCGACCAGGCGCTCGACCAGGGCGTCGTCCACGGGCCCGCCCAGGTACAGCACGAACAGGTCCTCGACGGTCGGGGCCGGTTCGACGGGGTGCTCGGGGTCGACGGCGAGTTCGAAGTGCCAGTTGCCGCCCGGGAATCCGAGCATCAGCAGGTCGTGCTCGCCGGAGATCCGCTCGGTGGTGCGCCAGAGCACGGACAGGCCGAGGCCCTGGACGTAGAAGCGTTCGGCGGCGGCGAGGTCCTGGGTCGGGCGGGCCAGCCGGACGTGGGTGTCGGGGCCGATCATGCCGGGCCCACCGTTCGAATGATCATGGACCTGACTGTAGGCGCGGACCCGCCGGCCTGTCCGCCCTTCTACCGAAGCTCGGCGTCGGTGCGGACGGCCGCCAGGTGCAGCCGGGTGAAGGCCAGCGCCTCCGCGAGGTCGGCCTCCCGGTCGGCCGGGGAGCCGGACTTGCGGGTGTTGACCTCCAGCACGACGTGCCCGTCGAACCCGGTGCGGGCGAGGCGCTCCAGCAGTTCCGCGCACGGCTGCTTGCCGCGCCCGGGGATCAGGTGCTCGTCCTTGCCGGAGCCGGAGCCGTCCGCAAGGTGCACGTGCGCCAGCCGGGAGCCCATCCGGTCGGCGAGTTCCAGCGCGTCCAGCCGGGAGGTCGCCGCGTGCGACAGGTCGACGGTGAAGTGCCGGTACTCCTCCTCGGTGACGTCCCAGCCGGGCGCGTACGCCAGCATTTCGCGATCCCGGTAGCGCCACGGGTACATGTTCTCCACCGCGAACCGGATCGGGGTCTCCCCCGCCATCCGGTCGATGCCCGCGACGAACTCCTTGGCGTACTGCCGCTGCCAGCGGAACGGCGGGTGCACGACGACGGTGTCCGCGCCGAGCCGCTCGGCGGCCCGGCGGGCCCGCACCAGCTTGGTCCACGGGTCGGTGCTCCACACCCGCTGGGTGATCAGCAGGCAGGGGGCGTGCACGGCGAGGATCGGCACCTCGTACGTGTCGGAGAGCCGGCGCAGCGCCTCCACGTCCTGGCTGACCGGGTCGTTCCAGACCATCACCTCGACGCCGTCGTAGCCGAGCCGGGAGGCCAGTTCGAACGCGGTCTCGGTGGTCGACGGGTACACGGACGCGGTGGACAGCGCGATCTTCGTGTCCGGCACGTGCAGCGCCGGGTGCGGCGGCAGCACCAGCCGGTCGGTGGTGCGCAGCAGCGGCGGGCGCTCCAGTTTCCGGCGTGCGGCGCGGGCGGCCCGTGCCGCCTTCAACGGCAGGGGGCCGCGCCTCGGCTTTCGCTGGTCCGCTGAATCCGCCACGCGAACCAGGTTAAGCGCAAGGCGCGGCCCCGTCGGAGTGCCGATCGGTGTGCGATGCGGCACTCGGGAGCTAGGCGATCACCTTCAGCGCCTTGGGCAGGTAGCCGGGCGAGGGGACGCCGTCCTGGTGGGGGGCGCCGTCGATCAGCAGGTCGTAGACGCCGTCGGCACCCGTGCAGGCGCTGCCGAGATCGAGCCGGACGACCAGCTCGGTGCCGTCCGCGTTCACCCGCAGCGGCCGCCACGCCAGCGCCCCGCACGGAGGGATGCGGCCGGACAGCGAGAACTGCGTGTTGAGGCTGAGCCCGGTGCCGTGGACGGTCAGCTCGGCCAGGCCGCCGGCGGGCAGCACGGCCGGGCTGACCGACGTCGGGACGCCGGAGCGCTGGGTGCCGGTGCCCGGTCGGGCGCCCTGCAGCGTGTAGGCCAGCGGGAGGTGCGCCCGGCCCGGGCTGAGCAGCAGCACGGCGTGCCCAGTGGTGGTGCCGATGTAGGTACAAACGGTGTTGGTGCCCGTGCTCGCGTCGTCCTGGGTGCACTTGTAGGCGGTGTCGCTGTCGGCCCAGTTCTCCCGGCCGGCCAGGGTCAGCCGGGGCCGGTTGACGAAGTCATCGGTGGCGGTGGTGATGTCCACCTTCTGGCCGAACTTCATCTCCAGCACCGCGCAGTACAGCAGATTGTCGTCGCTCAGCACTCCGCTGCGCTGGTCGAAGCCGTCGGCGGAGATCGGGTGGGCGGCGCACTCGGGCGCCCAGCCCGCGGCGGTGGCCAGTCGCCAGACGTCCAAGCGACTCGAGGGCTCTCGGCGGTCCAGGGACGGGGAGGTCGCCACCGCGAGGTACCGGGTCGAGCCGGTGACCCGGCAGTCGGTGACCCACGGGCGGCAGAGCGACTTGCCGTCGGCGTCCAGTACGTTGATCACGCCGTTCGGCCAACTGGTGGCGGCGTGTGTGCTCACCTGGAGCAGGTCGGCGCGGTCCGCGGTGAACGCGGTGCAGTGCACGTCGATGGTGCTCTCGAAGGGGATCACGGCGGACGGGGCGTCGACCCGGCCCGAGGAGACGGGCAGGTCGCAGCTCGCGGACAGGGTGGCGTCGCGGCGGACGACCGTGTACTCGCCCAGGGTGAAGTCGTCGGTCAGCACGGCGGTGTAGGGAGTGCCGACCGGCGGTCGGCATGCGGTCGGGTTGCCCGCCCAGACTGCACAGAACTCGTTGCCCGACGGGTCGACCAGGTGCAGGTTGGCGCCGTAAACCACCCCTTCCAGCCGGAAGCCGATCAGCTCGGTGGCCGGGTGGTCGGCCGGGACGCTGAAGCAGGCCTCCAGCGCGCCGTCGGCCGGCTTCCCGGTCAGGCCGGTGCGCAGGCCGCTGCCGGTGCCGTACTCGGCGAGGCCCCACGGCGTGCAGCCGGCGGTCTCGCCGACCCGCTGCACCAGCAGACGGTAGTCGAACGGGCCCTGGGCCTCCGCCGTCAGCCGGAACGGGGCGGTGCCGGTCAGCCGGCACACCTGGTAGGTGTCGGCCGTAGTCAAGCCATGGCACTGCTCGGCGCCGGCGGCGTCCAACACGCGGTAGCGCGCCGTGTTGCCGTTGGTCGTCCCGTTCAGCACGTAGAGGGCCTGGCCGGACGCGGTCGGCAGGGTGCGGCAGATGTCCTTGCCGGCCGACTCGAAGGTCTCGACGGGCGCGCCGGAGGCCATCTGGTCGTCCCGGCCGGTAGTGCAGCCGCGGGTCTCGGCGGCCGCGCGGAAGATCATCGCGTACGAGCGCTCGAACTCGCTCGGCGGGTTGGTGAACAGGTAGTCGCCGGCGGTGAGGTCGCACTCGCCCGACGGGCAGAGGGTGCTGAGGTCGGACCGGTACAGGGTGCCGCCGGTGTTGCCGGTGTCGTGGGTGCCCCGGAACATGTAGTGCCCGTCGGCGGGCACCCGCAGGATCCGGCAGCGGGTGAAGTCCGTCAGGTCGACGTCCGCCCCGAAGGCCTGCGGCTCGACCACCGGGCAGCCCTCCGGCCGCGACAGCCGCGACAGGCCCAGGTGGTAGCTCCGCTCCTCGCCCGAGCCGTACTGGACGACCACCCGGTAGGGGGCGGTGCCGGTCAGCCGGCAGTCCGTCGCGTTCCTGGCGCCGGGGCCGCAGACGTCCTTGCCGGTGCCGTCGAAGACGCTCCAGGACAGGTCGGTGCTGAGCTGCCGCAGCATGTCACCGGGGACGAAGTCGGTCGCGTAGCAGTCGCCCGCCATGCCGGGCGGCACGGTGCCCTTGTAGATGGTGGGGGTGCCCAGCGAGCGGTCGGCGGCGCCCACGGTCACACACTTCTGCGCGGAGACCACCGGCAGGTACGACAGCGAGATGGGCAGCACCTTGGTGCCGTAGTTGAACAGCCGCAGCGTGTACGTGCCGGCGGTGTTCGTCGCGCACCGGACCGGGCCGTAGCTGTAGGTGTCGGCCGAGGCGTCGCACTTCACCTCGGTACCGTCCGGGGCGAACAGCCGCGGCATCATGCCGTACAGCGCGCCCGCCACCTGGACGATCACCAGGTCGTGGTCCGCCGCCACGTCGAGCTTGAACAGCGTCGGCGTGTTCGGGAAGGCGCCGCACTGCAGCAGCACCTGGGGCGTCAGCGCGGTCGGGCACGGGCTGTTCGGGCCGGGCGGGCCGGTGGGAACCGAGATCGGCCGCGGCGGGCGGCTCGGCCTGGGCAGCCCGCCGGAGGTCGGCGCGGCGGCGGGCGTGGCCGCCGAGACGGCGGACGAGCCGGACGGGGCCGAGCCGGAGGCGGCGGACGGCGTGGCGCCGGGCGTCGGTGCCTGGACGGCGGGCGGCGCGCCGGGCGCCGGGGGCCGGACGGCGGGCAGCGCACCGGGCGCCGGGGGCCGGACGGCGGGCAGCGCACCGGGCGCCGGAGCCGTCCCGGACGCGGCCACCGCCGACTGCGGGCCGCTGCCCGGCAGCAGCAGGGCCAGCGACGCCAGCAGCGCGACCGCCAGCGGCCTGGCGATCACGGCAACGCGGCGCCGTCCTCTCCGATGGTCGGTACGAAGCGGCACGGACATTGCGACCCCCCGGCGAGCGTTCCCCTGAAAACCACCGGGAGCTTAACCGCTCGCACACGAAATCCCCTAGGGACAAAGGGGAGTTGTCGCCCGCCGCCTGGTCACGCTTCGATTGCGACCCGGCTGTCCTGCCCGTCCATGGTGTCGAGGCGGCGCAGGATGATCCCCTCGCGCAGCGCCCACGGGCAGATGTCCAACTCCTCCAGGCCGAACAGGTCCATCGCGGCGTCGGCGACCAGCGCGCCGGCCAGCAGCTGGCGGGCGCGGCCGAGGGAGACGCCGGGGATGCGGGCGCGTTCGGCGGGCGTCATCGCGGCGAGCCGGGGCAGCCAGGCGGAGAGGCCGGCCCGGGTGAGCTTGCGGGGGACGCGGACGCCCGCGCCCTCGGGGGCGGCGCCGGTCATCCGGGCGAGCTGCTTGAAGGTCTTGGAGGTGGCCACCGAGTGGTCGGGCGCGCCGAGGCGGGCGATGTCGCCGACCGCGCCGGCGATCTCGGCGCGGATGTGCCGCCGCAGTTCGCGCAGGTCGCCGGGGTCGGCGACGTCGCCGGGGAGGCGGGAGGTGAGGCGGCCGGCGCCGAGCGGCAGCGAGGTGGCGACGTCGGGCTGCTCGTCGAGCCCGCAGGCGATCTCCAGGGAGCCGCCGCCGATGTCCAGGTTGAGCAGCCGCCCGGAGGACCAGCCGAACCAGCGGCGGACGGCGAGGAAGGTCAGCCGGGCCTCGTCCTGCCCGGACAGCACGGTGAGCGCGACGCCGGTCTCGTCCTCGACCCGGCGCAGCACCTCCTCGCCGTTGCTGGCCTCCCGGACGGCGGAGGTGGCGAACGGCAGCAGGTCGACGACGCCCTTGTCCTCGGCGACCCGCAGCGAGGAGGCGACCATGGAGACCAGCCGTTCGACGCCGACCGGGCTGATCGCCCCGTCGGCGTCGAGCAGCTCGGCGAGCCGCAGGTCCGCCTTGTGCGAGTAGGCGGGCAGGGGGGCCGCGCCGGGGTGGGCGTCCACCACGAGGAAGTGGACGGTGTTGGAGCCTACGTCGAGCACACCGAGTCGCATGACCGTCCAACCTAGCCCAAACCGGTGACCGCCAGGGTTACAGCAGCCCGTCCCAGAGCTGCTCGACGATGACCGCCCACCAGTTCTCCGGGTCGCGCAGGGCGGTCCGGTCGAGGGCGGCCAGCGCCCACTGGAACTCGGCGACGGCGGGGCCGGCCTGCTCGGGCGGCAGGTCGCGCAGGCGCGGGTAGCGCTCGGCGAGCAGGGCGAGGCAGCGGGTGAAGGCGGTCAGGTCGGTGTTGCAGTAGCGGGCTTCGCAGGTGTCGGGGTCGACGGCGCGGATCCGGCCCTGGGCGGTGTCGACGGTGAACAGCGCCCAGCCGTCGGTGCCGATCAGCCGCTGGCCGAGCAGCGCGGCGCGGGCGGCGGCGGTGGCGCGGCGGCCCCGGCCGAGCGCCCCGAGGTGTTCGGCGAGGTCGGGCAGCACGGGGGCGGCCTGTTCGGCGATGCCGTCGCTCTCGGGGCGGTGCAGGGTGAAGAAGCCGGCGGCGGCGCGGGGCAGGCCGATGCCCTGGAGGGCGCGGGCGGCGGGCTCGGGCAGGTCGGCGGCGAGCACCTCGGCCTGCTCGAAGCGGTGCACGCCGTCCTCGCCGAACAGCCCGGCCAGCCGCTTGCGCAGGCCGTTGTCGTCCTCGGGCTGGGCGGGCGGCACGGCGAGCGGGAACGGCACCCGGTTGTAGGGCCGGCGGGTCCGGGCGACCAGGGCCCGGACGGCGGCCGCCCGGTGGTCGTGGCGCGGCCCGTACGGCTGCTCGAACTCGATCCGGACGCCGGGCAGCCGGGCCGCGATGACGTGCTCCCAGTAGCCGCCGGGGAGCATCGACAGCCGCAGGTCGGTGCGGAGCGCGACCAGGTCGTCGAGGGCGACGCCCTGCGCGGACAGCTGCTGCCAGGCGCGCAGCGCGGGGTGCGGGTGGCCGTGCGCGGAGTGCACGGTCAGCGACCGGGTGACGCCCTTGTCGTCCCGGTAGCTGAGTGCGGCGCGGGTGCCGGGGCCGGTGACCGGCGGCAGCGCCGGGTTGTGGCTGCCGGCGCCGAGGCGGTCGCGGTAGAGCCGCTCCACCTCGGGCACCGGGACGGACGGGAAGACGGTGAGCTCGCCGCTGACCCGGTCGACCACGGCGCAGGCCGCGCCGATCTCCTCGGGGGCGCGGCGCGCCCCGGTGAGCGGGTCGGTGAGGATCGGCGCGGGCTCCGGCCAGAGCACCCAGCCGAGGTCGAACTCGTGGCACCTGACAGGCCGTGAACCCTCCTGCGGGAGGTCGCCGTTGACCCAGCGGTGGGCGGTGGCGAGGGCCTGTTCACGGGTGATCATCGGCTGGTGCTCCCGGTGGTGCGGTGGATGGTGAGACGGGAGCGCGGCGGCGCTGCCACCGGCCCGGCCGCCACGGCCGGTTCCTCGGCGGGGGCGCCGACCGTGGCCGGCACCGGCTCCGGCTCCGGCTCCGGCGCGGCGGCGGGCGCCGCGGCCGGGACGGCGACGGTGACGGGCAGCGGCGCGGACAGGTCGATCGGCCGGTCGGCGGCGTCCACGGCGATCGCCCACAGGCCGTGGTCGGCCGGGTAGAGCGGGGTCGGCGCGGCGTAGCCGGTCTGGTGGTCGAGGTAGCTGAGCACGCCCTTGTGGTTGACGGCGTTCCAGGTGTGCGAGCGGCCGAAGGCGTCGACGGTGAGCAGCACCGCACGGGTGCCGGTGCCGTGCGCGAGCAGGGCCTGGCCGAGCTTGCCGTGGGCCTCGTCGCCGTCGCCGAGGTCGAGGAAGCGGGTGCCGAGTTCGAGTTCGGCGCGGTCGCGGCCGCCGCGCTCGCCGGCCGGGCCGTCGGGCAGGCGGGGCGCGGCGCAGGTGGGGGCGGTGCCGGAGGTGTCGACGGCCGACAGGGCGACGTCCACGCAGTTGTTGGCGCGTCCGCTCTCGGTCGGGCCGCCGCCGTTGAGGACCTCGATCCACTCGCCGACCATCGGGTCCGGGTGGGGCGCGGGGGTGCGGCGCACCACCTCGGCCTGGTGCGCGGGGTCGACCGGGCCGAGCCCGCCGGGCAGCCCGTACGGGCGGCTGTCGGCGAGGGTCCGCACCGCCTGCTCGACGGAGCCGGGCCGCACCGGGCCGCCGCCGCGCCCGCCGGTCATCACCAGCCAGGCGGCGGACGCCTGGTGCAGCTGCGCGCCGGACTCGTCGACCGTGGCGGGCCGCCGGGCGTCCGGCATCAGCGGGTCGTGCCGGACGGGGCCGCCGGGGGCGTGCTGGCCGATGCCGCCGCCACCGGGCGGCGGGACGGGGCCGGTCACTGGGCGGGCCGCCACCGCGCGGCCGTCCGCCGGGTGCTGGCCGACGCCGACCACGGCGGCCGCCGAACCGGCCTGGCCGCCCGCGCCGGAGGCACCGGCCGCCGCGCCGGCGGCAGCGCCGGGAGCGGCCGGGGTGGCCGCGCCGGCCGCCGCACCGGGGGCTCCGGGCGCGCCGGGACTTCGGGGCGGGCCGGGGCGGGGCAGGGCGGGCGGCGCGGGCACCGCGAGTCGCCGGGTGAGCCGGCCGGCGACGGCGACCGCCGCGTCCACGTCGGGGTGTTCGGCGAGCGTGCGGCGGTCGGCGCGCTCCAGCAGCATGGCGAAACGGGCGTCGTCGCGGCGGTGCAGCCGGACCGCGCCGCGACCGTCCCAGACCGCGAACGCGTCCGGTTCGTGCACGTTGCCCGGGTGCGGGAAGGAGACCTTCAGGACGGCCGCCGCCCCGCCTCCCGTCCGCACCGGCAGCACCACGCCGACCTGCCCGTGCCCCACCGCCCCGTCCGGCCTGCACCCCCAAAGATCCAGCAACTCCCCCACCAGCGCGGGCAGTTCGGAGATCCACGCCCGCCCGGCCTCGCCCTCCCTGGCGACGGTGCTCCGCACAAAGCCCTCCGGAATCCCGATCACCCGCCGCACCCTACGGGACGTCACAGCGGCCGGACACCTTGGCCGGATGACCGACACGGACCCGCTGGTGCCCCTCCTGGCCGAGGCCGAGCCGTCGCCGCACCGGCGCGACGCCCTGCGGGGCTTCCTGTTCACGTGCGGCCTGGCCGAGGGCCCGACCGAACCTGAGCGGGCGGACCCGGAACCGGGCGTTCAGCCGCTGAACGCCATCCGCAGGGCGAGCGCCGCGACCAGGCCGTAGCCCGCCGCGTAGGTGGTGCGGCGGGCGCGGGGGCCGAGTCTGGCGCCGGCGAAGGTGCCGGCGGCGGCGAGGAGGTGCTGCCAGGCGAGGGAGGCGAGGAAGACGCCGGTGACGAAGGCGGTGGCACCGGCGTGGGCGTCGGCGCCCCGGGCGGCGACGAGGGCGGTGAAGTAGAGGGCGGTGGTCGGGTTGACCAGGGTGAGGAGGGCGAAGCGGACGAAGGCCCGGGCGGCGCTGCCGGGCGGCGGCGGGTCGGCGGGCTCGGCGGTATTGCGCAGGCCGAGCAGGCCGTGGACGGCGATCGCGCCGAGCAGCAGGGCGGAGACGGCGCGCACCGCGCTGTCGTGGCCGGCCAGCAGCTGGGCGACCCGGGGGCCGGCCAGTACGGCGAGGGCCGCGTACGCGCCGTCCACCGCCGCGACCGCCGTCGCCCCGCCCGCGGCGGGGGCCCAGCCGCGGCGGCCCTCCTGGAGGAGCAGGACGCCGATCGCACCGACCGGCACGGCCACGCCGAGCCCCGCCATCACGCCTTCCACCGCCGCAGCTGCTGTCATCCGGGCACGATGGCACCCCAACTCCCTTGGCCGCACGCCATTTTCACGTACGGGTGACGGCGCGGCCGCCGCGCCGCCGGTGTGCGGCCCGCACCGCCGCCACCGAGCGGTAGGACATCACGGCGAGCGCCGACTCCGCCGACATCACCGACACGGCGCTGCGCCAGGACGCCGCCGACAGCACCGAGAGCGCCGAGCCGACGCTGCCGATCGACAGGAAAGAGCCCACCGACCCGACCGACAGCACCGAGTACGCCGACCCGATCGACAGGAACGACCCCACCGACCCGATCGAGAGTCCCGCGTCCAGTGCCCTGCGCCATCCGTCCGGCTGATCCGCCACGGCTCCTCCTCCTGCATCGACATCCGACTGTCGGTCAGTCCTACCCGATCAGGGGCCCGGCTTCGAGTGGCGGGGTGCGCCTGCTTGGATGGGTGGCCGGCCGCCGGAGGGCGGGAGATCGCAGGTCAGGAGGGATCGGCCGTGGGCACCGAGGTGCTGTCGCTGGGGTTGCTGGGCGTCGTGCTGGTGAGCGCGGTGCGGCGGCCTTTCGGGTGGCCGGAGGCGGTGGTCGCGGTTCCGGCGGCGACGCTGCTGGTGGCGGTCGGCGCGGTGTCGCCGGCGGCGGCGTGGGCGGAGCTGGGGCGGCTGGGCCCGGTCGTGGGGTTCCTGGCGGCGGTCCTGGTGCTGGCCCAACTCTGCGATGACGAAGGGCTGTTCGAGGCGTGCGGCCGCTGGATGGCGAGTACCTCCGGCGGCCGGCCGGTGCGGCTGCTGGGGCAGGTGTTCGGCGTGGCGGCGACGGTGACGGCGGTGCTCAGCCTGGACGCCACGGTGGTGCTGCTGACGCCGGTGGTGGCGGCGACGGCGGGCGTCCTGGCCGTCCGGGCCCGGCCGCACGTGTACGCGTGCGGGCACCTGGCCAACACCGCGTCGCTGCTGCTGCCGGTGTCGAACCTGACCAATCTGCTCGCCTTCGCCGCCAGCGGCCTGACCTTCGGGCGGTTCACCGCGCTGATGGCGCTGCCGTGGCTGGGCGCGGTCGGCGTCGAGTACCTGCTGCTGCGCCGCTTCTTCGCCGCCGACCTCGCCGTTCCGGCCGCCCACCCCGCGCCCGCCGAACGCCCCCGGCTGCCGCGGTTCGCCCTGCTCACGGTGGCGGGCACGCTGGCCGGTTTCGTGGTCGCCTCCGCGGTGGGCGTCTCCCCCGCGTGGGCGGCGGCGCTGGGC
The DNA here is from genome assembly GCF_053602195.1 of Kitasatospora sp. NPDC004531. Lineage (NCBI taxonomy): Bacteria > Bacillati > Actinomycetota > Actinomycetes > Kitasatosporales > Streptomycetaceae > Kitasatospora > Kitasatospora sp. NPDC004531. The sequence continues at coordinate 14,700 of NZ_JBSGDD010000108.1, forward strand.
GCGACGGTGCTGGCGGTGCGGGCGCTGGCGGCGCGGCGCACCGACGTCCGGCGGATCGTGGGCGCGGCGGCGCTGCCGTTCCTGGCGTTCGTGCTGGCGCTGGGCGTGGTGGTGAAGGCCGTCGTGGACAACGGGCCGTCCGAGTGGCTGGCCGCGCTCGTCCCGGCCGGCGACTCGCTGCCGGCGCTGTTCGCGCTGGCGGGCCTGGCCGCACTGCTCGCCAACCTGGTCAACAACCTGCCCGCCACGCTGCTGCTCGTCCCCCTCGCGGCCCCGTCCGGCCCGGGCCCGGTGCTGGCCGTCCTGCTGGGCGTCAACATCGGCCCCAACCTGACGTACGCGGGCTCGCTCGCCACCCTGCTGTGGCGGCGCATCGTCCAGGCGCGCGCGATCGACGACGGCGGCCTGCGCACCTTCACCCGCCTCGGTGCCCTCACCACCCCGGCCACCCTCGCCACCGCCGTCCTCGCCCTCTGGGCCTCCCTGCGCCTGCTCGGCACCTGACCGGCACCCGGATGCGCACGGGCCCGCTCGGCTCCGAGCACGGCCGCCCTGGCATCGAACGGGGCGACGGCGCGGTCCGGGGCGGGCGGCGGACAGCAACGGTGACGGTGCTGCGGTGCCCCGGGGCGGACGACTCGCGGATCCGGGACGGCGGGTGGTCCGGGCCCGCCGGGGACTGCCCGCCCTCCGGCTCGACCGAATCCGCCCGGTGGGGTGCAGCACGGGCGGCGGGACGGCGCTCGGCTTCACGCTGCGGCATCCCGGCCGAGTGGCACCGCTGGTGCTGCTTCGCCCGGGCATGCCCGACTGTCCGTGGCCGCACGAGCCCGAGTTGGACTCGGAGTACGACCGGCTGCTGTCGGCCGGCGACCTCGCGGCCCTGACCGCGTCCGGCCTGCGCGAGTGGGCGGCGGCCGGTACGAACGCGCAGACCGTAGTGCAGCTGCGCTCGGCTGCTGCGGCCCGGCCCGGCGAGGACGTCCACCAGCGGCCCGACCCATCGGTGTTCGATCGCCTCGGCGAACTGACCGGCCTGCCCGCCAGGGCGCTGATCGGCGACCCCGACCGCCGTCCGACCCACGCATGCACGCAACACGCGACCGCCGGACTCGGCTGCGACCCGATCCGGCCGCCCGAAGCGGCCCACCCGCCTCCACCGGGGGCACCCGAAGCCGTCCTGCGCGCGGTCGACGCGGTGGTGGCAGTCCCGACCCCTCCGGCAATGCTCTCCTTGCGCCGCCGGAGGGCCCGGAGCCGGCGGGGCGCGCCGCGGGGGCGGGCCGCTGCGCCGGTCGGGGGAATGGTCTGGGCGGGCGGGATGAATGTCGTGCCGCCCCCGGCTGCCCCTCCTGGCACGGCTCGCGGCGCAGGCCGTAGGGTCGCTTCCGGCCCTGGTCGCGGCGGTTTCCCCGGCTCAGGGAAATCTCTCACCGCTTTTCCGTTATCCGCCGGCCGCCGGTGGATCTCCGACGGGTGTGAGGGCACGACGCGAGAACACGAGGACGGTCCGGGCTGTGGACAGTGGGCAGGTGGCGACGCTGGTCGGTCGGGCGCAGGCCGGCGACCGGCAGGCGGTGGCGGAGTTGGTGGGCGGTCACCTGCCGCTGGTGTACAACGTGGTGGGCCGCGCGCTGTCGGGGCATCCGGACACCGACGACGTGGTCCAGGAGACCATGCTGCGGGCCGTGGACGGGCTGTCCGGGCTGCGCGATCCGGCGGGGTTCCGCAGTTGGCTGGTGGCGATCGCGCTGAACCAGGTGCGCCGCCGCTTCCGCGACGCGGGCGACGAGGGCGCGGTGCCGGACCCGTCGGCGGTCGCCGACCCGTCGGCGGACTTCGTGGGGCTGACCATCGTCCGGCTGGGGCTGTCGGAGCAGCGGCGGGAGGTCGCGGAGGCGACCCGCTGGCTGGACGAGGGCGATCGGGAGCTGCTGGCGCTGTGGTGGCTGGAGGCGGCGGGCGAGCTGTCCCGGGCGGAGCTGGCGGCGGCGCTGGAGGTGTCGCCGCAGCACGCGGCGGTGCGGGTGCAGCGGATGAAGGGCCAGTTGGAGTCGGCCCGGGTGGTGGTGCGGGCGCTGGCGGCGGTGCCGGGGTGCGCGTGGCTGGCGGAGGCGACGGCGGGCTGGGACGGCGTGCCGAGTGCGCTGTGGCGCAAGCGGATCGGCCGTCATGTGCGCGAGTGCGCGGTGTGCGGGGAGCAGCGGCGCGACCTGGTGCCGGCCGAGGGTCTGCTGGCGGGGATGGCGATGGTTCCGCTGCCGGACGGCCTCGCCGCGCTGCCGCTGGAGCCGACGGGTGCGGCCGCTTCGGCCGGCGGTTCGCGCCGCGGTGGAGGTTCGCACCGGGCGGGGGCGTCCCGGCGCGGGCGGCGGGCCGCGCCGCGTCGGCGTTCGGGCCGGGTGCTGGTGGGCGGCACGGTGCTGGCGGTGGCGGTGGGGCTGCTGGTGGCGGTCGGGCTGCCGGAGTCGTCCTCGCCGGCGGACGGGCCGGATGAACGTCAACAGGCTGCGGCCGCACCGGAGTTGGCGGATGCGGTGGCCGCTCCGGCGGGCGGCGGCGGTCCGTCTGGCTCCGCGTCGCCGTCCCGTTCCGCGTCCGCGTCCGCCTCGGCCTCCGCGTCCGCCTCGTCGGGCGCGCAGCCGCCGCCGTTCGCTTCGCCGTCCGCGGCGCCGTCCGCGAAGGCGTCGGCGCGGGCGTCGACCACGCAGGCCGCCGTCCGGCGTGCGGGGAGTCTCGGGCAGCAGGTGCTGGATTTGGTCAACGTCCAGCGGGCGAAGGCGGGTTGTGGGCTGGTGCGGGCGAACGATCAGCTGGCGACGGCGGCACAGGTGCAGTCGGACGACATGGCGAACCGTTCGTTCTTCGATCACACCAACCCGGACGGCGAGGGCCCGCAGGAGCGGATCGACGCCGCCGGGTACGAGTGGAGCGGCTGGGGCGAGAACATCGCGCGCGGCCAGCAGGACGCCGCCGCGGTGATGGCGAGTTGGATGAACAGCCCGGGCCACCGGGCGAACATCCTGAACTGCGCGTTCACCGAGCTGGGCGTGGGAGTGCACCAGGGCGCGGGCGGGCCCTGGTGGACGCAGGATTTCGGCACTCCGGGCTGACGCGGGGCGCCGGGGCCGTGGGGTGCCGCAGTCGTCGCCGTTGACGCTGCGGCCTGCCCGTCGCGGACGTGCGGTGGTCGCCGTCGACGCCGCGGACCGGTGGCCTGCCCGGGGCGCGACCGTCTCCGTCGACGGCCGGTCGCCCGCCGGGCGGGGTGGGCGGGTCAGTCGGCGGCGGCGCGGCTGCCTTCCCGGGGGCGCGGGACGGCGTCGGCGCCGTCCGCGTTCGCCCTGGCCTCGCCGCCGGTGGAGCCGACGACGGTGCCGACGGCCGGGCCGCCGAGCGAGCCGCTGACGGCTTCGCGCAGGTCGGCGAGCGCGTCGTCGACCGAGTCGTGGACGTCGAAGATCCGCTGGATGCCGAAGAGTTGGAGGATCTTGCGGGTGTGGGTCTCGGGGCCGGGGAGGACCAGCCGGAGCCGGCCGCCGCGGGAGGACAGCATGCGACGGGTGGCGACCAGCACGGCGAAGCCGGTGGAGTCGCAGAAGTCGACCCGGCTGATGTCCACCACCATGCGCAGGCAGCCCTCGGTGACCAGCCGCTGGAGGCGTTCGCGCAGTGCGGAGACTCCGCTGATGTCCACCTCGCCGGCGACCTGGACGACCGTCCAGCCGTATCGCTCCCCGTAGCTCACGCTCAGTGCCACTCTGGTGCCTTTCTCCTGGGATCGCGGGGGGTATGCGGCCTCTGCCCGATTCCGACGGCCCGAACCCTGTTCCGAGTGACGATTTCGCGGTCAGAGGGAGTAATTTCCGCGAAATGTCATGGCCAGGATCCGTTCGACGGTCGAATTCGATGCTCCACCCGACGATCTGCACAGGATTTCCTCCGCTTGGCGGTACCCGGGCCGCGGCCCGTCGCCCTGGCCGGGACTGCGGGCGGCGGGGGCCGGTGCGAGGCTGGGAGGGGAGTGCCCGGCGAAGGGAGACCGCCATGATCACCACCGATTTCGTGCCCGGTTCGCCGTGCTGGCTGGACCTGGGCGCGCCCGACGTGTCCGCCGCCGGTGACTTCTACGGGGCGGTGCTGGGCTGGGAGTTCGAGCCAATGGAGGGCTCGGGCGGCGCGTTCGGGCTCGCGAAGTCGGACGGCCGCACGGCCGCCGGGATCGGGCTGCTGACCGAGCGCGGCGCCCGTTCGGCGTGGATGCTGTACTTCTTCACCCCGGACGTCCACGAGACCGCCGCCTCCGTGCTGCGGGCGGGCGGCACGGTGCGGATGGAGCCGCAGGACGCGGACGGCTGGGCGTCGGTGGCGCAGTTCAGCGACCCGCTGGGCGGCCAGTTCGCGGCCTGGACGCCGGGCCGGGCGAGCGGGCTGGAGGCGACGGACGACCCGGGCGCGCTGTGCTGGACGGAGCTGTACACCCCGGACGCGTCCGCGTCGCTGGCCTTCTACCAAACGGTGTTCGGCTGGCAGCGCGAGGAGATGGCGATGCCGGGCGGCGGCGGCCAGACGTACCACATCGTCACCCCGGCCGGTCAGCCCCGGGAGCGGATGCACGGCGGCGTGCTGCAGGTGCCGCCGGAGCAGCTGGCGATCTCCCGGGGCGCGCCGTGCTGGCACCCGGTGTTCACGGTCTCCGACTGCGACGCGGCCGCCGCCACGGTGCGCACCCGGGGCGGCGAGGTGCTGACGGGGCCGCTGGACGCGCCCGGCATCGGGCGGATGGCGATGTGCGTGGACGGCGCGGGCGCGGACTTCGTGCTGATGACCCCGGCGGCGGTGCCGACCTACTGACCCGACCTACCGACCCCGCCTGCCGGCCCGGCCCGGCCCGCCGGTCGCTACCGGCCGCGGGCCTCCCGCAGCCGGTGGCCGGTGCTGTCGGGGGCGATCAGCGGGTCGGGGTAGCCGGCCGGGCGGTGGCGGGCCCGCCAGGGGCGGTGGATCTCCCGGCCGGGCAGCGCGGCGAGTTCGGGCACCCAGCGGCGGACGTACGCGCCGTCCGGGTCGTAACGGTCGGCCTGGGCAAGGGGGTTGAGGACGCGGTTGGGGCGGGTGTCGGTGCCGGTGCCGGCCACCCACTGCCAGTTCAGCTGGTTGTTCGCCAGGTCGCCGTCGACCAGGTGGGCGAGGAAGTGCCGGGCGCCGAGCCGCCAGTCCAGGTACAGCGACTTGGCCAGGAAGCTCGCGGTGAGCAGCCGGGCCCGGTTGTGCATCCAGCCGGTCTCGGCGAGCTGCCGCATCCCGGCGTCGATGATCGGGAACCCGGTGCGGCCCTCCCGCCAGGCCGTGAACTCCTCCTCGTCGGTGCGCCAACTGTCGTTGCGGGTGCGGTAGTCGGCGTGCGCGGCGGCGGGGCGGGCGGCCAGCACCTGGTGGTGGAAGTCGCGCCAGACCAGCTGCCGGACGAAGGCCTGCGCGCCGGGTCCGCCGCGCCGCTCGGCGAGGTGGGCCAGTTCGTTCGCGGACAGGCAGCCGAAGTGCAGGTACGGCGACAGGTGCGAGGTGCCGTCGGCGGCCAGGTCGTCGTGCAGCCGCTCGTACGGCTCCGCGCGCCAGTTCCGCCAGGCCCGGCGGGCGGCGCTCTCGCCCGGTTCGGGCAGGCTGCGGGCGGTCGGGGCTACGGGCTCAACCACCATGCTGTGCAAGCCTGTTGGGGTGGGGACGGTGCGCGGCGCGGGCAGCGGGGCGCGGCGGCGGACCTGCTGCCAGGCCCGGTGGTAGGGGGTGAACACCGCGTAGTGGTCGCGTCCGGCGGGCGTCACCGCGCCGGGCGGCACGGCCGTCAGCGACCCCTCGTGCACCCGCAACCGGTCGCCGAGCGCGCCGCGCAGCCGCTGTTCGCGCCGCCGGGCGTAGCCGCTGACCCCGGCGGCGACGTGCACGCGCGCCGCGCCGAGCTCGGCGGCCAGCCGCGCCACCGAGGACAGCCGCGGCCGCCGACGACCGGTCTCCAGCATGCTGATCGAGTGCACGGACACCCCGGACCGTTCGGCCAACT
>NZ_JBSGDD010000109.1:0-20578 GCF_053602195.1 Kitasatospora sp. NPDC004531
GCGCCGATGGTACTGCAGGGGGGACCCTGTGGGAGAGTAGGACGCCGCCGAACAATTCTTCAATAGGCCGAGGCCCCAGCGATTAGCTGGGGCCTCGGCCTTTTTTGTTGGGCTTTTCAGCCGAACAGACCGCCGGCGCACGGCGGTCGGGCACCCGGACGCGGTGCTCGTCCGTGTGCCGGACAATGGACAAAGACGGACGGACCGGCCCTGGTGGGGCCGGGGGACCCGTCCGGATCGCGCGCTGGTGTCGATGGATCGGCAGTGGCGCCCTCTAGAGCCAGCAGTGTGCAGACAGGAGTCACCAGCATGTCGAACCCGCCCCAGGACCGGCCCGAGCGCCGTAACGACGGCGGCCGGGGTTACGAGCCCAGGTCGCGCGGGGGCTGGTCGAACGACCGTGGCCCGCGTCGTGACGACCGTGGCGAAGGCGGCGGCTACCGGGGTCGTGACGACCGCGGTGACCGCGGCGGCGACCGCGGGGGTTACCGCAGCGACCGTGGCGACCGTCCGTCGTACGGCGACCGCCCGCAGGGCGGTGGCTACCGCGGTCGCGACGACCGTCCCCAGGGCGGCGACCGTGGCGGCTTCCGCCGTGACGACCGTGGCGACCGCCCCCAGGGTGGTTTCCGCCGTGACGACCGTCCGCAGGGTGGTGGCTTCCGTCGTGATGACCGCGGTGACCGCCCGCAGGGTGGTTTCCGTCGGGACGACCGTGGCGACCGCCCGTCGTACGGCGACCGCCCGCAGCGCAGCGGCGGCTTCGAGCGCCGTGACGACCGTGGCGACCGCCCCCAGGGTGGTTTCCGTCGCGACGACCGCGGTGGGTTCCGTCGGGACGACCGTGGCGACCGCCCGTCCTACGGCGACCGTCCGCAGCGCAGCGGCGGCTTCGAGCGTCGCGACGACCGTGGCGACCGCCCCCAGGGTGGTTTCCGCCGTGACGACCGTCCGCAGGGTGGTGGCTTCCGTCGTGACGACCGCGGTGACCGCCCGCAGGGTGGTTTCCGTCGGGACGACCGTGGCGACCGCCCGTCGTACGGGGACCGTCCGCAGCGCAGCGGCGGCTTCGAGCGCCGTGACGACCGCGGTGACCGCCCCCAGGGTGGCTTCCGTCGCGACGACCGGCCCCAGGGCGGGTACCGGGACCGCGACGACCGCCCGTCCTACGGCGACCGTCCGCAGCGCAGCGGTGGCTTCGAGCGCCGCGACGACCGTGGCGACCGCGGCGACCGCCCGCAGGGTGGCTTCCGCCGCGACGACCGTGGCGACCGCCCGTCGTACGGCGACCGCCCGCAGCGCAGCGGCGGCTTCGAGCGCCGTGACGACCGCGGCGGCGACCGTGGCGGGTTCCGTCGCGACGACCGTGGCGACCGTGGCGGCTTCCGTGGCCGTGACGACCGCGGTGGCGAGCGTGGCGGCTACCGGGGTGGCCGGGACGACCGTGGCGGGTTCCGTCGGGAGCAGGACGAGCGTCGGCCGGAGCCGGTGCGCCGGCTGCCGATCCCGGACGACGTGACCGGCTTCGAGATCGACGCGGACGTGCGTCAGGACCTGAAGAGCCTGCCGAAGACCCTCGCGGACGATGTGGCGCGCAACCTGGTGATGGTCGCCCGGCTGCTCGACAGTGAGCCGGAGGAGGCCTACAACTACTCGCGGGTCGCGCTGCGGCTGGCGTCGCGCGTGGCGAGTGTCCGCGAGGCGGCCGGTTTCGCGTCGTACATGACGCAGCGGTACTCCGAGGCGCTGACCGAGTTCCGGGCGGCGAAGCGGATGACCGGCCGGGTGGACCTGTGGCCGGTGATGGCGGACTGCGAGCGCGGTCTGGGTCGTCCGGAGCGGGCGCTGGCGATGGCCGGCGAGCCCGAGGTGAAGCAGCTGGACAAGGCCGGTCAGGTCGAGATGCGGCTGGTCGCGGCGGGTGCCCGTGCGGACCTGGAGCAGTTCGACGCGGCCGTGGTGACGCTGCAGAGCCCGGAGCTGGCGTCCTCGGCGATCCACCCGTGGACGGCGCGCCTGCGCTACGCGTACGCCGACGCGCTGATCGCGGCGGGCCGGGCGGACGAGGCCCGCGAGTGGTTCGTGAAGGCCGTGGAGGCCGACTCGGACGGTTCGACCAACGCGGCCGAGCGGCTGGCGGAGATCGACGGCGTGGAGTTCACCGACGCGCTGGACGAGGACGCCGAGGACGAGGCCGTGGAGTCCGAGGAGCCGGCCCGCAAGCCGATCGCGAAGGACGAGATCGGCGACGACCGGATGATCTTCGAGGACGAGGAGGACGTCGAGGAGTTCTACGACGACGACGACCTCGAGATCGACGAGGAGTACGACGAGGACTCCTTCAAGGAGGAGCCGAAGAAGGCCTGACCTTCGCGCGGCACTCGAACAGGCGGCCCCCGTTCCGATCTGGAACGGGGGCCGTTCTGTGTCCGCGGCGCGCGGGTCAGCCGAGTTCGAGCGAGCGCAGAACCAGTCCGGTGGCCGGTTTGGGGCCGAAGGAGGTGGATTTGCGCGGCATGGTGACGCCCTGCTCGGCGAGGCGGCGGACCACGCGCTCCTCGACGGGGTGGAGCAGGACGGCGGTGCCGCCGGTGCGGGCGGCCTCCCGGACGGCGGCCTCGGCGGAGTGCAGGTAGCCGATGTGCTCGGGGCTGTCGGGGACGTGCCAGGTCCGGTCGAGCAGGGTGGCGTGCAGCACGGTGGCGTCGAGGTGGCGCCACTCCTCGGGCCGGTCGGTGCGGACGGTGGCGTCCAGGATGCGCTCGTCGGGGCCGGTGAGCAGCAGGTAGCGGTCGTCGCCGGCGGTGAGGACGAAGGCGTTGCGGGCGTCCGTGCGGGCCTCGGCGAGGGCCTTGAGGGCGTCGTCGAGGGAGCCGGCCAGTTCGGTGAGCTGCCAGACGTCGGGGTCGAGGGCGGCGGTCGCGGCGTGCAGCGGCAGGCGGTGCAGGACGCGGTGGATGGCCCGGACCTGCAGCGGGTAGCGGTCGGTGTCGACCAGCAGGACCAGGCCGCGGTCCCAGGGGCTGCGCGGCAGGTGGCGGTGTTCGCGCTGCAGCCGCAGGTACATCTCCCAGCGGTGATGCCCGTCGGCGATCAGGGCGCGGCAGGTGGCGAGGTCGCGGTTGACGGCGGCCAGGTCGGCGGGCGCGGTGACGGCCCACAGGCGGTGGTGGGTGCCGTCGGTGGTGGTGACGTGGAGCAGCGGCTCGCCGGCGGCGGTGCGGTCGACGACCTCGGCGGCCCGGCCGTGGCCCCGGTAGGTGAGCAGCAGCGGTTCGAGGTTGGCGCGGGTGGTGCGCATCAGGCCGACCCGGTCGGCGACGGGTTTGGGCATGACGTCCTCGTGGGGGAGGACGACGCCGGCCTCTGGGCCGCTGACGGCGAGGGCGCCGATCAGGCCGCGTTGCAGGTCGCCGGTGGGGGAGCGCTGCTCGTAGACGTACAGGGCGGGCCGGGGGTCGGCGGTGAGGACGCCCTGCTCGCGCCAGTCGCGCAGCAGCCGGGCGGCGTGCCGGTAGCGGGTGTCGCGGTCGGGGCGGTGGCCGGAATCCTCCGGTTCGGGGCGCGGCAGGATCAGGCGGACGATGTTGTGGGGGTCCGCGGTCTCCAGGTCGTGGCGCCGTCCGGGGTCCACCACGTCGTACGGCGGTGAGGTCACTGCGGCGAGGTCGCCGACCCGTTGGGGGTCGTAGCGCAGGCCGCGGAACGGGGACAGGGACAGCCCTGCGGTGGCGACGTGCCCGGGGTCTCCGGGGCCGCCCGAGGGCTCGTTGCCGCTTTCGGCACGGGGGGCGCTCATCTTGGGCATGTTAGCCGGGTAGTTCTTGTTGGGAGATCGCGATGCGCGCGGCTGTTTCCCGGCCGCGGGCGAGGCGGTGGGTGCGGAGCAGGAAAGCGGGGCAGTGCGGATGAGTCACGGGAGCCACGGGGGAGACGGCGCGGAGGCCTCCTCGGGGAGCGCGGCGGGGGCGCCGGGCGGCGGGGTGTACGACTGGTTCCGGCGCGGGGTGCGGTTGTTGGAGGAGCGGCATCCGGCGGCGGCGGTGCAGCTGCTGGCGCGGGCGGCGGAGGCCGAGCCGGGGTCGCGGTCGATCCGGGAGGCGTTGGCGCGGGCGCAGTTCGACGCGGGGCAGTACGCGGCGGCGCTGGAGAGTTTCCGGACGGTCGCGGTGGCCGATCCGTCGGACGACTACGCGCAGTTCGGCTGGGGTGTGGCGGCGGCCCGGCTGGGGGATTTCGAGTCGTCGGCGGAGCACCTGGCGCTGGCGGTGGCGATGCAGCCGGGCAACAAGCACTACCGGGCGGCGCTGCGGCAGACCCGGGCGACGCTGGCGGCCAGGGCGGGCGCGTTCGGGCCGTTGCAGCCGGGTGCGCCGGGGTACTTGGCGCCGCCGCAGGATCCGGAGGACAGGGCCTAGGGTTGCGGGTGTTCGATCGTCCGGCGTGAGTCGGCGTGAGTCGGCGTGAGGTTCGGCGTGGGTTTCGACGTGAGTGGAGAAGCAGCGATGGTGCGGAGCGTGCCGCAGGGCAGCGCGGTGGCGTTGACGGAGGCGTACGACACGGCGCTGCTGGACCTGGACGGCGTGGTGTACGCCGGGCCGCACGCGATCCGGTGGGCGGTGGAGTCGCTGGAGCGGGCGCGGGCGGCGGGGATGCGGCTGGCGTACGTCACCAACAACGCCTCCCGTCCGCCGCGGGCGGTCGCGGAGCACCTGTCGGAGCTGGGCGTGCCGGCCGAACCGGCCGATGTGATCAATTCGGCGCAGGCGGCGGCGCGGCTGGTGTCGGAGCGGGTTCCGGCGGGTTCGCGGGTGCTGGTGGTCGGCGGCGCGGGGCTGGTGGAGGCGCTGCGCGAGCGCGGGCTGGTGACGGTGCGCTCGCTGGACGAGGACCCGGCGGCGGTGGTGCAGGGCTACGACCCGTCGGTGGGCTGGGCGGACCTCGCGGAGGCGTCCTACGCGGTCGGCCGGGGCCTGCCGTGGGTGGCGTCGAACACCGACCTGTCGATCCCGACGGCGCGCGGCATCGCCCCGGGCAACGGGACGCTGGTGGCGGCCGTGTCGGCGGCGACCGGGGTGACGCCGGAGGTGGCGGGCAAGCCGCTGCCGCCGATGCACCGGGAGACGGTGCTGCGGACGGGCGCGAAGCGTCCGCTGGTGGTGGGCGACCGCCTCGACACCGACATCGAGGGCGCGTACAACGGCGGCGTCGACTCGCTGCTGGTCTTCACCGGCGTCACCACGCCCGCCCTGCTGCTGGCCGCCCCCGTGCAGCACCGTCCGACCTATCTCGCGGACGACCTGCGGGGCCTGCTGGAGCCGCAGCCCGAGGTGGCGGCGCTGGGCGGCGGCCGGTTCGGCTGCGGCGGCTGGGAGGCCGGCGTGGCCGACGGCGCGCTGACCCTGGACGGCGCGGGCGAGCGGATCGACGCGCTGCGCGCGCTGTGCGCGGCGGCCTGGACGTGGGCGGACGCGAACGGCGCGGTGCCGGACGGCGCGAAGGCGCTGGCCCTTGCGGGGCAGCCGAGTTGACGTTCCGTCGCGGTTGACTTCAAGCGGACTTGAACATGCAGGCTGGCCGTATGACCAACGACACTGCGGTCCGCGCTGCGGACCTGGACGCCATTCACGCCATCGTCGCCACCGTGGAGCGCACCCAGCGGGAGAAGGACGTCGAGGGGTTCCTGTCCCTGCTGCGTCCCGACTCGTTGACCACGACCGGGCACGGCAAGGTGCTCATCGGGTTCGACGCGATCGCCGAGTTCACCCGGCGGGTGATGCCGAGCGCCGTCCTGGCGGGCGAGGTCAGCTACGAGGTGGCGCACGTCCAGTTCCTGCGGCCGGACGTCGCCGCGGTGAAGGTGCGGCAGACGCACCGCACGGCGGACGGGGTGTCGGAGGGGACGCCGCTGTACATCGTCTCCAAGGACGAGCAGGGCTGGCGGCTGCACGTCAGCCAGAACACCGAGGTGCTCGCCGCCTGACCGCGCCCGCTCCGACCCGTCCCGCCGTGCGCCGCACGGCGGGACGGAGTGTTTCGCGGGGCGTGCTCAGAGCAGGCTGCGCAGGCGCAGCAGGTCGAGGAAGCTCGCGTCCAGCTTGAGGCGGCCGGTGGCCCAGGCGGTGGGGAACGGCAGTCGGCCGTCGACCATGGCGACCAGGTCGGTGCCGGTGGTGGTGAGGCGGATGTCGGCCTTGGCGGTGGGGGCGCCCGGGGCGTCGGTGATGCCGGTGAGCTGCCCGCCGGTGAGCCGTCCGGTGAAGGTGAGGTCGAGGTCGGTGAGGTGGCAGCTGAGCGACCGGTCGAGGGCGGCGGCCTTGCGGACGTCGCCGTTCGCGCCGGCGAGGTTGCGGCTGAGCTGCTCCAGTGCGCTGCGGCACTCCTCGATGGTGGCCATGGGTGCGGCGTGCTCCTGTCTCGGTGGTCGGTGCGGCGTTCCACGCTAACGCGCCCGGCGGGCGGGTTCGCCGGGCGGGGTGAGGGGGCCGACCGTGGGGCGGGTGGGGAATGCGCGTACGGGCCGGGCGTAGGACGGGGTAGCGTCAGGTCGGGCAGTGGGTGCCCGCGGAGGAGGCGGTTCGGATGCTGCGGGATGCGGTGCGGGGTGTGGTGGTGGTCGCGGCGGAGCTCGCCGAGGAGGCGGGCCGCCGGGTGCAGGGCGCGGCCGAGGAGTTGATCCGCCGGAGCGGCGAACTCCCGGCGGGGGTCGATCAGTTGCGGACGCTGGCCGAGCAGGCGGTGTCGGCCGGGGTCGGTCTCGCGGGCGCCGCCAAGGGCGAGGTCGAGCGGGTCGTGGAGAAGGTCGGCGACCAGGTGGTGAAGGTCGGCGTGGTGCTGAGCTTCCTGGAGTCGAAGCTGCGCGAGACCGGCGAGCCGCCCGCGACCGAGCCCGAGGGGCAGGCCGAGGAGGAGCCGCAGGAGCAGCCGGTGGTCCGGCCGGCCGCCCGCGCCAAGGGCCTGTTCGACGCCGGGTGGGACGCGGAGCCGGTGGCGGAGCCGGCCGCGGAGCCCGAGCCGTCGGCGCCGCCGGTGAAGCGGCCCGCTGCCCGCAAGGGCGCGGCGGCCAAGGAGACGGCGGCCAAGCGCTCGGTGCCGCGGAAGGCCGCGGCGACGCCGAAGACGGTGGCGAAGAAGGCCGCGTCCACGAAGAAGGCCGCGCCCGCGAAGAAGACGACGGCGAAGAAGACGGCCGTGAAGAAGGCCGCCCCCGTGGACAGCCCGTCGGCCCCGCTGCCCGCGCAGGCGAAGAAGGCCGCGCCGGCGCGGAAGTCGGTGTCGGTGCCGACGTCGTCGACCAAGGCCGCGTCGAAGCGCACCAAGGCCGTTGACGGCGCGTCGGAGGCCGCGACCGCGAAGAAGGCGCCCGCCCGGAAGACCGCCGCCAAGGCCGAGGGCGGGGACGCCGGCGGTGAGTGAGGTGCAGTGGACGGGGGAGGCCGAGGTCGACGAGGTGTTGGCCCGGCTCGGCGAGGCGGACGGGGTGGGGGCGGGGGAGCGGGCCGAGGTGTACGAAGATGTTCATGCGCGGCTCGCCGCGACCCTCGCGGCGCTGGACCGCGAGTGACGATTGCGGAATGTGGGAGCTGACGTAGCAGTGGCAGTGGCACGACGCCGTCTGGATGCGGAGCTGGTGCGGCGGAAGCTGGCCCGGTCGCGGGAGCACGCGAGCGAGCTGATCGCGGCGGGCCGGGTGACGGTGGGCGGCGCGGTGGCGACGAAGCCGGCGACGCAGGTGGAGACGGCGGCGGCGGTGGTGGTCGCCAAGGACGACACGGACCCGGACTACGTGTCGCGCGGCGGCCACAAGCTGGCCGGCGCGTTCGCCGCGTTCGTGCCGCAGGGCCTGGTCGTCGAGGGCCGCCTGGCGCTGGACGCGGGCGCGTCCACGGGCGGCTTCACCGACGTTCTGCTGCGCGCGGGCGCGGCGCACGTGCTGGCGGTGGACGTCGGCTACGGGCAGCTCGCCTGGTCGTTGCAGAGCGACGAGCGGGTGACGGTGATGGACCGCACCAACGTGCGGGAGCTGACGCCGGAGCTGATCGGCGGCACCCTCGTCGACCTGGTGGTCGGCGACCTGTCGTTCATCTCGCTGGGCCTGGTGCTGCCGGCGCTGGCCGGCTGCGCGGCGCCCGACGCCGACCTGGTGCTGATGGTGAAGCCGCAGTTCGAGATCGGCAAGGAGCGGCTGGGTTCCGGCGGCGTGGTGCGCTCGCCGGAGCTGCGGGCCGAGACGATCCGCCAAGTGGCTTCGCAGGCCTGGCAGTTGGGCCTCGGCGTGCGGGCGGTGACGGCGTCGCCGCTGCCGGGCCCGTCGGGGAACGTGGAGTATTTCCTGTGGCTGCGCCGGGACGCGGGCGAACTGGATCCCGCCGAGGCGGACCGGGCCGTGGCGGAGGGCCCCAAGTAGGGTACTTGGCAGGCGTCCGAGCGTTGCGCAGACTGGCATGCCGCGGCCGGGCCAGCAGGGTCCGGCGGGCGTAGGGAGAGGGCAGCGGGCAATGAGCGATCGTCGTACGGTCTTCCTGATCGCGCACACCGGCCGGGAGGCCGCCCTGCGCAGTGTGGAAGGGCTGGTGGACGGCCTGCTGAAGGCGGGGATCCGGATCCGGCTGCTGGAGACGGAAGCGGTGGGCCTCGACCTACCGGACGGGGTGGAACTGGTGCCCGGCGGGCCGGGCGCGGCCGACGGCTGCGAACTGATCCTGGTCGCCGGCGGCGACGGCACCCTGCTGCGCGGGGCGGAGCTGGCCCGCGAGTCCGGGCTGCCGATGCTCGGCATCAACCTGGGCCGGGTCGGCTTCCTCGCCGAGGCGGAACGCGACGACCTGGCGACGGTGGTCGACCGGGTGGTGGACGCCGACTACGCCGTCGAGGAACGCATGACCATCGACGTGCTGGTGCGCACCAACGGCGACGTGCTGCACGAGGACTGGGCGCTGAACGAGGCCTCGGTGGAGAAGGCCGCCCGCGAGCGGATGCTCGAAGTGGTCACCGAGGTCGACGGCCGCCCGGTGTCCAACTTCGGCTGCGACGGCGTGGTGCTGTCCACGCCGACCGGCTCGACGGCGTACGCGTTCTCCGGCGGCGGGCCGGTGGTGTGGCCGGAGGTGGAGGCGCTGCTGATGGTGCCGATCAGTGCGCACGCGCTGTTCGCCCGCCCGCTGGTGACCTCGCCCGACTCGGTGCTGGCGGTCGAGGTGCAGCCGAAGACGCCCCACGGCGTGCTCTGGTGCGACGGCCGCCGCTCGGTCGAACTCCCGGCCGGCGCGAGGGTGGAGGTACGGCGCGGCAAGACGCCGGTCCGCCTCGCCCGCCTGCACCGGGCGCCCTTCACGGACCGCCTGGTCGCGAAGTTCGCCCTGCCGGTCACGGGGTGGCGGGGGCGCGGACAGAACGCGTGAGGTGGGTGCGAAACCAGGGCGAGCACCACCAGGGGCGCGGGGAACTGCGCGACAAGCGCAGACCACGTCCGTAAGGTCGCGATCACGTGCAAGTCATTGTCCTGCGTCGCGATCTTGGCGGTGGGGCGCCTCCCGCTTCGCGCAGTTCCCCGCGCCCCTGGTTGTGCTCTCCCTGCGTTTCGCACTCTCTCGTTACAGGCTGCACGGCTCCGGTTCCGCCGTCGTGAAGCGCTCCGCGCGGGCGAGCTCGGCGGCCTCCGCGATGCGGTGGAGGGCGTCCGGGACGTGGGTGGCGGGGAGGGTGAGGGGGAGGCGCAGGTACTCCTCGAACGCGCCGTCGATGCCGAAGCGGGCGCCGGAGGCGAGGCGGACGCCGAGGCGTTCGCCGGCCCGGGCGAGGGCGGTGGCGGGGAGGCCGGGGGTGGCGACCCAGAGGGCGAGGCCGCCGGGCGGGAGGGTGAAGCGCCAGCCGGGGAAGTGCCGGGGCAGGGCGACGGCGAAGGCCTCGGCGGTGGCGCGCAGGCCGGCGTGGCGGTCGGCGCGGACGGCCGGCAGGTGGTCGGTGAGCAGGTGGGCGCAGATCAGCTGGTCGAGGACGGGCGTGCCGAGGTCGTACAGGGCGCGGTCGGTGGCCAGCTTCCGCACCAGCGAGGGCTGGGCGCGCAGCCAGCCGACGCGCAGGCCGGGCCAGAGCACCTTGCCGGCCGAGCCGACGGTGATCACCCGGGCGTCGCGGTCGAGTGCGGCCAGCGGCCGGGGCATCGCGGAGTCGGCGACGCCCCAGCCGAGTTCGGCGCAGGTCTCGTCGGCGAGGACGGCGGTGCCGGCGGCGCGGGCGTGGGCGAGCAGGTCGCGGCGCTGGTCCTCGTCGATCAGGGCGCCGGTGGGGTTCTGGAAGTCGGGGATGGTGGAGGCGAGTTTCGGGGCGGCGCCGCGGAGCACCCGCTGCCACTGCGGCAGGTCCCAACTCGCCTGCCCGGTACGGTCGGTGGTGAAGGGGACGGGGACCAGACGGGCGCCGAGGCGGTCCAGGGCGCGCAGCGTGTTGGCGTAGCTGGGCGCTTCGACGGCGACCCGGTCGCCGCGCCCGAGCAGGGCCTGGTGGACGAGGTGCAGGGCGCTCATCGCGCCGGTGGTGATCAGGATCTGGTCGGGTCCGGTGGGCAGGCCGCGCTCGGTGTAGCGGTGGGCGACGGCCTCGCGCAGGACGGGCAGGCCGGTGGGGTAGGTGCCGTGTCCGGCGGTATAGGCGGGCAGCCGTTCCAGGGCGTGGGCGGCGGCGTCGGCGAGCTGCGGCGGGGCGGTGGGGGCGGCGAGGCCGAGGTCGAGGTCGGTGCCGTGCCGGTCGGGTCCGAGCGGGTGCAGGGTGTCGGCGGGCGGCCGGGTGCCTTCGGGCAGGGCGGTCCAGGAGCCGGCGCCGCGTCGGGAGCGCAGGAAGCCGTCGGCGCGCAGCGCCTCGTAGGCGGCGGCGACGGTGGTGCGGCTGAGGCGGAGTTCGGCGGCGAGTTCGCGTTCGGCGGGCAGCCGGGTGCCGGCGGGGAGCCGGCCGTCGGCGACCAGGCGGGAGACCCGGTCGGCGAGCGAGCGGTAGGCGGGGCGGCGGCCGTCCGGTGCGGGGAGTTGGCGGGCGAGGGCGTGCGGGGTCAGGGTGCTGTGCCACTCGGCCATCGGAATCAGTCCACTCGGATCGGATTGGCCCTGTCGGGCGTGCTTTTGGACCGCCCATAGTGACGGTCAGTGCCGAGGAACGGCAAGCACCGCACGAAACGAGGTCCACTGATGGCACTCTCCCTGCCCGTGTTCGCGAACGACCTGCCGACCCGCCTGGTCCGGCTCGCCGCCGGCCTGGTGCTGTACGGCGTCTCGATGGGCCTGGTGCTGCGCTCCTCGCTGGGCGGCAACCCGTGGGACGTCTTCCACCAGGGCCTGGCCCGGCACCTGGGCTTGAGCGTCGGCAGCTGGGTGACGCTGGTCGGCGTGCTGGTGCTGCTGCTGTGGATACCGCTGCGGCAGCGGCCCGGCGTCGGCACCGTCGGCAACGTCGCGGTGCTGGGCGTCGCGATGGACGCCACCCTGGCGGCGCTGCCGCACCCGCAGGCGCTGGCCGCCCGGATCCCGCTGCTGGCGGTGGGCATCGTGCTGAACGCGGTGGCCACCGGCCTGTACATCGGCGCGCGGCTCGGCCCGGGCCCGCGCGACGGCCTGATGACCGGCCTGCACCGGCGCACCGGCCGCTCGGTGCGGCTGATCCGCACCTGCATCGAGGTGGTCGTGCTGGCCGCCGGCATCGCCCTGGGCGGGACGTTCGGCGTCGGCACCCTCGCCTACGCGCTGGCGATCGGCCCGCTGGTGCAGTTCTTCCTGCCGCGCCTGACCGTGCCGGAGCGCGCCGCCGCCGCCACTGTCGGGTGAACCGGGGGGCGGTCGTCGCGAACCGTGGGTGGAACCTCGTAAGGTCGTCTCCGTGTTGGACGAGATGCGGATACGGGATCTGGGTGTCATCGACGACGCGGTGGTCGAACTCGCCCCCGGCTTCACCGCCGTCACGGGTGAGACCGGCGCCGGCAAGACCATGGTGGTGACCAGCCTGGGGCTGCTGCTCGGGGGCCGGGCGGACCCGGCGCTGGTGCGCAACGGCTCCGCGCGGGCGGTCGTCGAGGGCAGGCTCGCCCTCGACCCCGGCTCGCCGGTGGTGGCCCGCGCGATCGAGGCGGGCGCCGAGCTCGACGACGGCGAGCTGCTGATCAGCCGCACCGTCTCCGCCGAGGGCCGCTCCCGCGCGCACGTCGGCGGCCGCTCGGTGCCGGTCGGCCTGCTCGCCGAGCTCGGCGAGGACCTGATCGCCGTGCACGGCCAGACCGACCAGCAGCGGCTGCTGCGCCCGTCCCGGCAGCGCGGCGCGCTCGACCGGTACGCGGGCGAGGCCGTCGCCGAGCCGCTGGCCCGCTACCGCGAGGTGTACCGCGCCCTGCGTGAGGTCTCCGCGACGCTGGAGGAGCTCACCACCCGGGCCCGCGAGCGCGCCCAGGAGGCCGACCTGCTGCGCTTCGGCCTGGAGGAGATCGCCGCCGCCGAGCCCGTCGCCGGGGAGGACGCGGAGCTCGCCGCCGAGGCCGAACGCCTCGGCCACGCCGACGCGCTGTCCTCCGCCGCGACCCTCGCGCACGCCGCGCTGGCGGGCGACCCCGCCGACCCGGAGGCGGTGGATGCGGGCACCCTGCTCGCCCAGGCCCGCCGCGCCGTGGACGCCGTCCGCCACCACGACGAGCGCCTCGCGCAGCTCGCCGACCGGCTCGGCGAGGTCGGCTACCTGCTCGCCGACGTGGCCGGCGACCTCGCCGGGTACGCCGACGACCTGGACGCCGACCCGGTGCGGCTGGCCGCCGTCGAGGACCGCCGCGCGATCCTCGCCCACCTGGTGCGCAAGTACTCCGGCACCGAGGGCACCCTCGCCGAGGTGGTCGGCTGGGCCGAGGCCGGCTCGGTGCGGCTGCTGGAACTCGACGGCGACGACGACCGGATCGACGAACTCGGCGCGCGGGAGACCGAGTTGCGCGCGCGGCTGGCCGACCTGGCGGCCGAGGTCTCGCAGGCCAGGCACGCCGCCGCCGACAAGTTCGCCGCCGCCGTCTCCGACGAGCTCGCCGAACTGGCCATGCCGCACGCCCGGGTCACCTTCGCGATCAGCCAGGTCGACGACCTGTCCGGGATCGAGATCGACGGCCGCACCGTCGCGTACGGCCCGCACGGCGTCGACGAGGTCGAGGTGCTGCTCGCCCCGCACCCCGGCGCGCAGCCCCGCCCGATCGCCAAGGGCGCCTCCGGCGGCGAGCTGTCCCGCGTCATGCTGGCCGTCGAAGTGGTGTTCGCCGGCGCCGACCCGGTGCCGACGTACCTGTTCGACGAGGTCGACCAGGGCGTCGGCGGCAAGGCCGCCGTGGAGATCGGCCGCCGCCTCGCCAAGCTCGCCCGCAGCGCCCAGGTGGTGGTCGTCACGCACCTGCCGCAGGTCGCCGCGTTCGCCGACCGGCACCTGGTGGTGGAGAAGACCAACGACGGCGTCGTCACCCGCAGCGGCGTGAAGACCCTCAACGACGAGGAGCGGGTGCGCGAGCTGTCCCGGATGCTGGCCGGCCTGGAGGACTCCGAGCTCGGCCGGGCGCACGCCGAGGAACTGCTCGAAGCCGCCCGCACCGCCCGGTCCCGGTAGCCCCGCCGCGCGCCGCCCGGGCCCCGCCGGCCCGGGCGACGCGCCCGCAGCGGTGCCGACTGTCCAAGAGGGCGACGGACCTGGCATCGTGGCGAGCGGACACCAGCTGACAACGAGTCGGAGCAAGAACGACGTGGACCATTCCGCCGCCCGGGCCACCGCGGCCCCCCAGCTGCACGTGGTGCTCGTCCTTTCCGCCGCGACCGGCGGGATCGGCGCGCACGTGCGCTCCCTGACACACGGTCTGGTCGCCCACGGGGTGACGGTCACGGTCTGCGCGCCCGAGGGCGCCGACCGCCGCCACGGGTTCTCCGCCGCCGGCGCCCGGCTGCACACCGTCGACATCACCCCCACCTCCGGCGCCCGCTCCGACGCCGTCGCGATCGGCGAACTGCGCCGCGCCTTCACCGGCGCCGACGTCGTCCACGCGCACGGCCTGCGGGCCGGCCTGCTGTCCGACCTGGCGCTGCGCACCGCCGGCCGGTTCCCCGGCATCCGCCCGGAGACGCCGCTGGTGGTCACCTCGCACCACGCGCTGCTCGCCACCGGCCTGGAGCGCCGCCTGCAGCGCCTGATGGAACGCCGGGTGGTGCGGGCCGCCGACCTGGTCCTCGGCGCCTCCTCCGACCTGGTCGCCCGGGCCCGCGAACTGGGCGCCACCGACGCCCGGCTCGGCCCGGTCGCCGCCCCGCCGATGCCGCCCGCCGAGCTCGACCGCGCGGCCGCCCGCGCGGCCGCGCTGCCTGGCGGCGACGACGGCCGGCCCGTGGTGCTGGCGATCGGCCGGCTGGTCGCGCAGAAGTGCTTCTCGCTGCTGCTGGACGCCGTCCCGTACTTCGCCGCGCCCGGCGAGCCGATGCCGCACGTGCTGCTGGCCGGCGACGGCCCCGAGCGGCAGGCGCTGACCGAGCGGGTGCGCGCCGAGCAGCTGCCCGTGGACGTCCTCGGCCACCGCACCGACATCGCCGACCTGCTGGCCGCCGCCGACCTGGTGGTGCTGTCCTCCCGCTGGGAGGCCCGCTCGCTGGTCGCCCAGGAGGCGATGCGGGCCGGCGTGCCGGTGGTCGCCACCGCCGTCGGCGGCGTGCCCGAACTGGTCGGCGACGCCGCCGTGCTGGTGCCGTTCGCCGACCGGCGGGCGCTCGGCGACGCCGTCCGCGAACTCCTCGGCGACGAGAAGCGCCGCCTCGAACTCGCCGACGCCGGCCGCGCCCAGGCCCGCACCTGGCCGGACGAGGCGGCCACCGTCGCCCAGGTGCTGTCCATCTACGACGAACTGGTGCAGCGTCAGAACTGATGCCGGGTCAGTGCGACGACAGGTTCAGCCCGCCCGCGGCGGTCAGCCGCAGCGCCGTGTCGATCAGCGGGACGTGGCTGAACGCCTGCGGGAAGTTGCCGACCTGGCGGCGCGAGCGGGAGTCCCACTCCTCGGCGAGCAGCCCCAGGTCGTTGCGGAGCGCCAGCAGCCGTTCGAACAGCTCGCGGGCCTCGCCGACCCGGCCGATCATCGCCAGGTCGTCGGCCAGCCAGAACGAGCAGGCCAGGAACGCCCCTTCGTGCCCCGACAGGCCGTCGACGTTGTTGCCTTCGTCGTCGTGCGTCGGGTAGCGCAGCACGAAGCCGTCCGGGGTGGACAGTTCGCGCTGGATCGCCTCGATGGTGCCGATCACCCGCTTGTCGTCCGGCGGCAGGAACCCCACCTGCGGGATCAGCAGCAGCGAGGCGTCCAGCTCCCTGCCGCCGTAGTACTGGGTGAAGGTGTTGCGCTCCGGGTCGTAGCCCTTGGCGCAGACGTCGGCGTGGATCTCGGCGCGCAGCGCCTCCCAGCGCTCGGTGAGGCCGTCCGGGGCGTTGCCCAGCTGCTCCAGCAGTTTGAGGGTGCGGTCGACGGCGACCCAGGCCATCACCTTGGAGTGCACGAAGTGCCGGCGCGGGCCGCGGACCTCCCAGATGCCCTCGTCGGGGTTGCGCCAGTGGTCCTCCAGGTACTCGATCAGGCGCAGTTGCAGCTGGTGGGCGTGGTCGTGCCGGGCCAGGCCGGACATGGTGGCCAGGTGCAGGGCCTCGACCACCTCGCCGTACACGTCGAGCTGGAGCTGCCCGGCGGCGCCGTTGCCGACCCGGACCGGGCGGGAGTCCTCGTAGCCGGGCAGCCAGTCGAGTTCGGACTCGGTGAGTTCGCGCTCCCCGGCGATGCCGTACATGATCTGCAGGTTCTCCGGGTCGCCGGCCACCGCGCGCAGCAGCCACTCGCGCCAGGCGCGGGCCTCCTCGCGGTAGCCGGTGCGCAGCAGCGAGGACAGCGTGATCGCGGCGTCCCGCAGCCAGGTGTAGCGGTAGTCCCAGTTGCGTTCGCCGCCGAGGTCCTCGGGCAGCGAGGTGGTGGGGGCGGCGACGATGCCGCCGGTGGGGGCGTAGGTGAGCGCCTTCAGGGTGATCAGCGAGCGGACCACGGCCTCCCGGTAGGGGCCCTGGTAGCGGCACTGCTCGACCCACTCGCGCCAGAACCGCTCGGTGTTCTCCAGCGCTTCCTCGGCGTCCGGCGGCGCGGGCGCCGCCTCGTGCGAGGCCTTCCAGGTCAGCCCGAAGGCGATCCGCTCGCCGGCGGTGACGGTGAAGTCGGCGTACGTGGTCAGGTCGCGGCCGTAGGTCTCGGCCCGGCCGTCCAGCCACACCGAGTCGGGTCCGGCCACCGCGACGGTGCGGTGCCCGCCGTCGGGCTGCTCGACCCGGTGCACCCAGGGCACCACGCGGCCGTAGCTGAACCGCATCCGCACCGCCGAGCGCATCCGGACGGTGCCGGCCAGGCCCTCCACGATGCGGATCATCTGCGGCACGTCCGGGGTGCCGAGCAGGTGGCGCGGCGGCATGAAGTCGATCACCCGGACGGTGCCGCCCTGGGTGTCCCACTCCTGCTCCAGGATCAGCGAGTCGCCCCGGTAGCGGCGCCGGTCGCAGGGCAGCGCGGGCGCGGCGGCGGTCTCCGGGGGCAGTCGCGGCTCGCCGTCCAGCAGGGTGCGGGGCGGCGGGGCGGCGGCGGGCGGCGGCTCGACCGGCAGCGCCGGGCCGATCCGCCAGAACCCGTGCTCGTCGGTGCCGAGCAGCCCCGCGAACACCGCCGGCGAGTCGAACCGCGGCAGGCACAGCCAGTCGACCGCGCCGTCCCGGCGGACCAGCGCCGCCGTCTGCATGTCCCCGATGAGCGCGTAGTCCTCGATGCGACCGGCCATGGCTCTCCGTTCCCAGCGGC
The DNA here is from genome assembly GCF_053602195.1 of Kitasatospora sp. NPDC004531. Classification (NCBI taxonomy): domain Bacteria; kingdom Bacillati; phylum Actinomycetota; class Actinomycetes; order Kitasatosporales; family Streptomycetaceae; genus Kitasatospora; species Kitasatospora sp. NPDC004531. The sequence continues at coordinate 16,862 of NZ_JBSGDD010000109.1, forward strand.
CCAGCGTGCCCCGGCGGCGGCTTAACGCACGGGTCGGGCGAGGATGTCGACGTTTGAGCAGAATACGTCGATACGAGTGTTTCGGGCGCATCCACACCCCCCGGCCGCCTGCCCGGAAGCCTTGTGCCGCAAGCCCTCCGGGCCCCTTTCGACCAGCCCCGATGCGCCGTCCGGCCGACCCGCCGGGGCCCCGTCCACCCGGACGCGGGCGAGCACTCGCCGGGGCACTGATACGCTGGTATCCCGTGGAACTGGTGGGAACGAGGGCCGGGAGCCCCTCCACCGGCGTCACTCTCCGACACGACACCCACGGGAGCCCCCTCTTGGCACAGCCCCATTCCGGCAAGTCGGCCAGCGGCCGCGCCGTGACGACCAAGCACCTCTTCGTCACCGGGGGTGTCGCCTCTTCGCTCGGCAAGGGCCTCACCGCCTCGAGCCTCGGCGCCCTGCTCAAGGCCCGCGGCCTGCGGGTGACCATGCAGAAGCTGGACCCCTACCTCAACGTGGACCCGGGCACCATGAACCCGTTCCAGCACGGTGAGGTCTTCGTCACCGACGACGGCGCCGAGACCGACCTCGACATCGGTCACTACGAGCGCTTCCTCGACACCAACCTGCACGGCTCGGCGAACGTCACCACCGGGCAGGTCTACTCCACCGTGATCGCCAAGGAGCGGCGCGGCGAGTACCTCGGCGACACCGTCCAGGTCATCCCGCACATCACCAACGAGATCAAGTCCCGGATCCGCCGGATGGCGACCGAGGACGTCGACGTGGTCATCACCGAGGTCGGCGGCACCGTCGGCGACATCGAGTCGCTGCCGTTCCTGGAGGCCGTCCGCCAGGTCCGCCACGAGGTCGGCCGCGACAACGTGTTCTTCGTGCACGTCTCGCTGCTGCCCTACATCGGCCCGTCCGGCGAGCTCAAGACCAAGCCCACCCAGCACTCGGTGGCCGCGCTGCGCAACATCGGCATCCAGCCCGACGCGATCGTGCTGCGCGCCGACCGCGAGGTGCCGCAGGCCATCAAGCGCAAGATCTCGCTGATGTGCGACGTCGACGAGGAGGCCGTGGTCGCCGCGATCGACGCCAAGTCGATCTACGACATCCCGAAGGTGCTGCACGGCGAGAACCTGGACGCCTACGTGGTGCGCCGCCTCGACCTGCCGTTCCGCGACGTGGACTGGACGGTCTGGGACGACCTGCTGCGCCGCGTCCACGAGCCGCAGCACACCGTCAAGGTCGCCCTGGTCGGCAAGTACATCGACCTGCCCGACGCCTACCTGTCGGTGACCGAGGCGCTGCGCGCCGGCGGCTTCGCCAACAACGCCCGGGCCGAGATCAAGTGGGTCACCTCCGACGACTGCGAGACCCCCGAGGGCGCGCAGGAGCAGCTCGGCGACGTCGACGCGATCTGCATCCCCGGCGGGTTCGGCGACCGCGGCGTCAACGGCAAGGTCGGCGCGATCACCTACGCCCGCGAGAACAAGATCCCGCTGCTGGGCCTGTGCCTGGGCCTGCAGTGCGTGGTCATCGAGGCCGCCCGCAACCTGGCCGGCCTGCCCGAGGCGAACTCCACCGAGTTCGACCCGGCCGCCAAGCACCCGGTCGTCTCGACCATGGCCGAGCAGCTGGCCATCGTCGACGGCAAGGGCGACCTGGGCGGCACCATGCGCCTGGGCCTGTACCCGGCGAAGCTCGCCGAGGGCTCCATCGTGCGCGAGGTCTACGGCGGCGAGCAGTACGTCGAGGAGCGCCACCGCCACCGCTACGAGGTCAACAACGCCTACCGCGCGGACCTGGAGAAGACCGGCCTGCAGTTCTCCGGCCTCTCCCCGAAGGGCGACCTGGTCGAGTACGTCGAGTACCCGCGCGAGGTCCACCCCTACCTGGTCGCCACCCAGGCGCACCCCGAGCTGAAGTCCCGCCCGACCCGGCCGCACCCGCTGTTCGCGGGCCTGGTCGCCGCGGCGATCGACCGCAAGGTCGGCTGACGGTTCTCGGGAAGCCGCCCGTCCCGGAGTTCGCTCCGGGGCGGGCGGCTTCGGCGTGTCGGGGGCGGGGCGTCCGGTAGATTGCGTCTATCTGACGAGAAGGGGTGGTGTTCCTGATGACCGGGATTCGCGACACGGCCGAGGAGTGGGACGTCCGGGACGGGCACACGCCCTTCCAGGGCCGGATGACGGGCATGCGCTCCGAGCAGGTGCGGATGCCCGACGGCAGCTGGGCGCAGCGCGACTACCAGATCCACCCCGGGTCGGTCGGCGTCCTCGCCGTCGACCAGCAGGCCCGGGTCCTGGTGCTGCGCCAGTACCGGCACCCCGTCCGCCACCGGCTGTGGGAGCTGCCGGCCGGGCTGCTCGACGTGCCCGGCGAGAACCCGCTGCACGCCGCGCAGCGCGAGCTCTACGAGGAGGCGTACTGCAAGGCCGGCGACTGGCGCGTCCTGGTCGACTTCTACACCTCGCCCGGCGGCAGCGACGAGGCCCTGCGGCTCTTCCTCGCGACCGACCTCGCCGAGGCGGAGGGGGAGCGGTACGCGGCCCACGGGGAGGAGCTGGAGCTGGAGACCGCGTGGGTGCCGCTCGAACAGCTCGTCGACCTGGTGCTGGCCGGCGAACTCCACAACCCCACCCTGGTCACCGGCACCCTCGCCCTCCACACCGCGCTGTCCCGCGGCGGCGTCGGGTCGCTGCGGCCGGCGGACAGCCCCTGGCCGGCCCGTCCGTTCTGAGACGGCGCCCCGCGGGGCGGTGCTGCTCCGGGGCGCGCAACCGGGGTTGGGCCGGGGGGGTGGTGTGGGGGTTGGCGGGGACCGGGGTGGGTGGGTGGGGTGGGGTGGTCGAACTACGCTTCGCGGACGGGGCCCGGTGTGCGGGCCCGGGGCGCTGGGCGACGGGTCGGGAGTGGCGCGGGTGGCGAGGGATACGGCGGCGGTGGCCGAGGCGGCCGGGGTCTTCGACGCGTTGCCCGCGGGCGCCCGGCCGTTCGGGGGGCGGGTGGCGGAGCTCGCGGCGCTGACGGTCGCGGCGGGCCGGCCGGCCTCGGGTCGGGGGCGGCTGCTGGTGCTGGCGGGGCGGCCGGGTTCGGGCCGCACCGCGCTGGCCGTGCGGTGGGCGCGGAGCGTCGCCGAGCAGTACCCGGACGGGCTGCTGTACGCGCGGATGTCGGCGCCCGACGGGACGCGGGTGGGCGCGGGCCGGGCGGCCCGGACGCTGCTGGACCAGCTCGGTGAGCGGCCCGGCCTGGCGCTGCTGCCGGGCGCGGCCGAGGAGGACCCGGCCTGCGAGGCGCTGCGCGACGCGCTGGCCTCGCGGCGGGCGCTGGTGCTGCTGGACGACGTGCGCGACACCGGCCAGGTGTGGCCGCTGCTCGCCGAGAAGACCGCCTCGGTGCTGCTGGCCACCACCTCGGGCCCGCTGACCGGCATCGACGGCATCGACCCGGTGATCCTGGGCGGCCTGGAGCACCGGGTGGCGGTCGAGCTGCTGTCGGAGCTGGTCGGCGGCACCCGGATCTCCTGCGACCCGGTGGGCGCGGCCGAGCTCGCCGAGGCGTGCGCCAACCGTCCGGCGGCGCTGCGGCTGGCCGCGGGCTGGCTGCGCTGCGAGCCGCGGCTGCCGGTCACCGAGGCCGCGGCCCGCTTGCGGCGCCCGCCCGGGCAGCCGGCGCGGGAGCGGACACTCCGTGACCCCAGCTCCAGCGGGGGCGCGGGAC